>JANJXE010000337.1 GCA_024709185.1 Paludibacter sp. | reverse complement strand
GCTACCGGTACTGCATTGGGTTTTGTTGACTACAATTACATCCCTTTCAACAGCTTCTTTCAATGCATCATACAACCACTGTTGACGCGGAGCATTACCGGCACCGTATGTTTCTAGTACCACTGCACGAATTCCGATGGTTTCAAGAATGGATCGAACAACCTGTTCCGAAATACCCGGAAATAACTTTAAGACTGCAATATTCGGATTGGTGTTGAGCCGTAATTTCAACTTGCTTCCCGGTTCCGGATAATGAATGTAGGACCTGTAATATTTGATATGTACCCCGGCTTTGGCCAAAGGCGGATAATTGTAGGAATTGAACGCATTGAAGTGTTCGGCATTTTTCTTAGTTGTACGATTTCCACGAAATAAAGTATCCTCAAAAAAGATACACACTTCGGGAACCACCGGATGACCATTTTCTTTTGCTGCTGCAATCTCGATGGAGCTTAGCAGATTCTCTTTTCCATCGGAACGCATCGACCCAATGGGAAGCTGAGCACCGGTAAAAATAACAGGCTTTGCCAGATTTTCAAGCATAAAACTTAAAGCGGATGCCGAATAAGCCATCGTATCGGTACCATGTAAAATAACAAAACCGTCGTACTCATCGTAATTTTCAAAAATACAAAGCGCCATTTTCTCCCAGGTCACTGGATGCACATCCGATGAGTCGATGAAAGGCACAAAGGGTACGCTTTTTAAGCGAATGCCAATTTGCTTCAACTCCGGCAGCAACTCTTGTATACGCTGAAAATCGATTGGACGAAGCGCTCCGGTAGCAGGATCTTCCGACATCGAAATAGTTCCTCCGGTAAATATCAGCAGTACTGCACTTTGTTTTTCCACCTGGTTATTATTTTGTTTTTTAACACGCAAAGATAATCCATTTTATACTTATAATCGTTATTTTTGCCCCTCAAAGTTAGTTCTTCATGCTTAGAAAAAACCAGTAATTAAAAGATAATGCACAAAAACAGAATTTTTCTGGTAGGATACATGGGTTCAGGAAAGTCGGCCATGGGGCGATTGTTATCCCAACGGTTGAATTTGAGTTTCATCGACCTGGATCACTACATCGAAGGAAAATTTCATAAAACCATAGCGCAGCTTTTTCAGGACGAAGGCGAGGATGCCTTTCGGGAAAAGGAGAAAATTTGTCTTCATGAAGTCGGGGAGTTCGAAAATACCGTCGTTGCCACCGGCGGAGGTGCACCCTGTTTCTTCGACAGCATGGAGTATATGAATCAGCATGGGCAAACTATCTACCTCAAACTTCAACCTGAACAGCTGGTCGCCCGGTTAGTGAAAGGAAAAGCAGGAGTAAGACCGCTTATAAAGGGTAAAACACCTGAAGAAATGCTGGAGTATATTGAGATGATGCTCGAAAAAAGACGGTTTTATTACGAACAAGCTCAGCTGATAATTGAAGGTGACGACCATGAAATTATTCAACAAATCAACAACTTTTCTCCCATTCCCTTTGTATAAAACGAGTTTATGAAATCCTTTGCTCATCTCCATGTTCACTCTTATTATTCCATCCTCGATGGAATGTCGACCATACCCGGCCTTATCGAAAAAGCGCTGGCCAATAATATGCATGCTCTTGCGCTCACCGATCATGGAAATATGTTTGGAGTCAAAGAGTTTTACAATTATGCTAAAAAGAAAAATGCCCCTCATTTCTCTGAAATCAAAGCAATAAAAAAACAACTGAAGCAAGAGGGCCTGGACGATGATCAACGTGCTCAGCTTAACCTGCAACTGGCAGCAGTAGAGGCTAAACTTTTTAAACCAATTCTGGGATGCGAAGCTTATGTTGCCCGCCGTAGCCGACTACTAAAAGATAAAGATAATCCGGCCGACCGGAGTGGATATCACCTGGTGTTGCTTGCAAAAAATAAAAAAGGCTACCAAAACCTTTGCAAACTGGTTTCCTTAGGTTGGATGGAAGGTTTCTATTACCGTCCGCGCATCGACCATGAGATTCTTGAAAAATACAGTGAAGGAATCATTGCTTCTTCGGCATGTCTGGGCGGTGAAATTCATAAAAAAGTAGAAGCCGGAAATCTGGAGGAAGCTGAAAAATCGATTTTGTGGTACAAAAAGGTCTTTGGAGATGATTATTACATCGAACTTCAGCTCCACAAAACAGATAAGCCCAATGCAGATTACGAAGTGTACGAAAAGCAAAAGCGGCAAAACGAAGATTTAATTGTCCTGGCGCGTAAAACCAATACCAGGCTTCTGGTTACCAATGATGTCCATTTTATCGATGAAGATCATGGAGAAGCGCATGAGCGACTCATCTGCCTCAGTACCGGTAAAGACCTTGACGACCCTTCGCGCATGCGGTATTCGAAGCAGGAATATCTCAAAACGCCCGACCAGATGTGGGAAATATTTGCCGATATTCCCGAAGCATTGGAAAATACGCTTGAAGTAGCCAACAAGGTTGAGTTTTACGATATCGACTCAGCACCTATGATGCCGGTTTTCCCAATCCCGGAAGAGTTTGGTACCGAGGCAGTGTACAAAGAACGTTTCACTGAAGCAATGCTACGTGAGGAATTTGGCGAAGGATTTGATCGCCTGGGAAGTTACGAGAAAGTACTTCGTGTGAAACTCGAAGCCGATTACCTGAGAGAATTAACCATGCAGGGCGCCCGTTTCCGCTATGGAGAGGTGCTGGATTCCGAAACGGCCGAACGCATCGATTTTGAGCTCAATGTGATGAAAACGATGGGATTCCCCGGATACTTTCTTATTGTGCAGGACTTCATTGCCGCCGCCCGCGGCATGGGCGTCTCCGTAGGTCCCGGCCGTGGCTCAGCCGCGGGCTCCGTTGTCGCGTACTGCCTGCGCATCACCGATATCGACCCCCTGAAATACGATCTGCTCTTTGAACGATTCCTAAACCCCGACCGTATCTCAATGCCCGATATCGACATCGACTTCGACGACGATGGCCGCGGACAGGTGCTCCGATGGGTGACCGAAAAATACGGCAGGGAAAAAGTAGCCCACATCATCACATACGGTACCATGGCCACCAAATCGTCGATAAAGGACGTGGCCCGCGTCCAAAAACTGCCTCTCGCCGAGGCTGACCGGCTCACTAAACTCATCCCCGATAAATTTCCGGAAGATGCTAGTGGTAAAGCTCCAAAAGTGAACATCGCGAACTGCCTCAGGTACGTGCCCGAACTCCAGGCTGCCCGCAATTCCTACGATATCAACCTGGCAAATACCCTGCGCTATGCCGAAATGCTCGAAGGTACCGTGCGCCAAACCGGTGTGCATGCCTGTGGTGTAATTATCGGTGCCGACGACCTTACCAACCACGTTCCCCTCAGTACGGCGGTCGATAAGGAAACCAACGAGGAAATGCTGGTAACCCAATACGAAGGTTCCCTCATCGAGGAAATCGGACTCATCAAAATGGATTTCCTGGGACTGAAAACTCTCTCCATCATCAAGGAAGCCCTTTCGAACATTAAAAAGTCGAAAGGCGTCGAAATTGATATCGATGCTATCCCCATCGATGATGCGAAAACCTACGAGCTATTCAGTAAAGGCCTTACAGTGGGTACGTTCCAGTTCGAATCCAACGGGATGCAAAAATACCTCAAGGAGCTGCAGCCTACTCAGTTCGAGGACCTCATCGCCATGAATGCCCTCTACCGGCCGGGCCCTATGCAGTACATCCCGCAGTTTGTGAACCGCAAGCACGGCCGCGAAGCAATCGATTATCCCTTCCCCATCATGGAAAAACGATTGAAGGAAACCTATGGAATCACCGTATATCAGGAACAGGTCATGCTCCTGAGCCGCGACCTTGCCGGCTTTACACGGGGCCAGTCCGACGAGCTCCGCAAAGCCATGGGGAAAAAGCTGATCGATAAAATGGCTGCTCTGAAGGTGAAATTCATGGACGGCTGTAAAAAGAATGGCTACGGTCCGGTAGATAAAATCGAAAAAATATGGGCCGACTGGGCCGAATTTGCCAAATACGCTTTCAATAAGTCTCACGCTACCTGCTATTCGTGGATTGCCTACCAAACCGCCTACTTAAAAGCGCACTTTCCAGCCGAATTTATGGCTGCCAACTTAACGCGCAACAAAGACGATATTGGTGAAGTGAGTAAATTCATGGACGAGTGCAAAAACCTGGGCATGAACGTGCTGGGGCCCGATGTGAACGAAAGTGATCTGAACTTCACCGTTAATGCTGATGGTAATATCCGCTTCGGACTCGGAGGTATTAAAGGCGTTGGCGAAGGTGCCGTGCTGGCTATCATCGAAGAACGCAAAAATAACGGAAAATTTAAAAATCTGTTCGATTTCGTGGAGCGTGTCAACCTGAATGCCTGCAATAAAAAAGCGGTCGAAAGTCTGGTGCTGGCCGGTGCTTTCGATAATTTTAAGGACATTAAGCGGGAACAGTTTTTTGTGGAGAATTCAAAAGGCGAACCGGTTATCGACAGCATTATCCGCTACGGCAATAAATTTCAGATGGATAGTGCTCTGAACCAGAATTCCCTGTTTGGAGGTCTCGACACCGTCGAAATTGCCAAACCGGAGGTTCCCTTTGCCCGCGACTGGTCGCCGCTCGAAAAGCTGAACAAGGAGCGCGAATACATCGGCATGTACCTATCGGCTCATCCGCTCGACGATTACGAGTTCGAGATTAACTACCTCTGCAATACCCGCACTACTGATTTAAAGGATCTTCCACCTTTGTATGGAAAAGGCCTTCGAATCTGCGGTATGGTAACTGCCATTCGCCACGGTACTTCCAAAGCAGGAAATCCCTATGGTATTCTTACCCTGGAAGATTACGAAGGAGCCTTCGAATTTGCACTTTTCGGCCCCAACTACATTGAATTCAGTAAGTTTATGTTGAAGGATTTGTATCTTTTGATTAATGCCACCGTGCAGGAAAAAAATCAGGATCGAAAATATTTTAAACCAGCTGAAGAGGGTGCCACTAAAGAATACGAGCTCAAAATCCAGAAAATTGACATCCTCAACGATGTGCGCGATAAACTGGTGAATCAGCTGACCCTGAATATGCCCCTCGATCATCTGGATGAGGAATTTGTTAACGACTTCACCGATATGGTGCTTACCAACAAAGGTACGGTTAACATCTTTTTCAATGTAGTCGATAATCTGACACAGAATAAAATCCGGCTTTTTGCACGCCAGTACAGGGTTCAACTGGATAAACGGTTCTATCGGATGCTACGTAAATACAAGGAAGACGGAAAAATCGATTTTCAAATTAACTGATTGATTGATAGTTTCAATAGGACTATACATTTATTCAATGGAATTTTATTTTAACCACTGAATAAAAACGTGTACATTTGCAGTCGAAATTCATAAACGAAAATTTTTAAATTAATACGATAAGTTATGGCACAAGAATTTACAGATGAAAACATCAAAGGCATCATTAGCAGCGGTAAACCTGTAGTGATCGATTTCTGGGCAGAATGGTGTGGTCCATGCCGCATGGTAGGTCCAAGCATCGAAGAGCTAGCCAACGAATACGCTGGTAAGGTAGAAATCGGCAAACTAAATGTCGATGATAATGTGGACACTCCAAGTGAATACGGAATTCGCAACATCCCGACGATTCTTTTCATTAAAGATGGAAAAATAGTGGACAAACAGGTAGGAGCAGCTCCTAAATCTGTTTTGGAAGCTAAAGTTCAGTCTCTTTTATAATTTCAGATAGAAATCGCGCACCAGAGCAGTAAATTCAGGGGTGTAAATGCCCCGCTCTGCTGTTTCGAGGGTAAGTTCGCTCGTTTTTTCGGGAGCACACACCGGACTAAATGCAAGTAACACACGCCTTGCAGAAGCACCCTGTTTTGGAAAAACCACTGTGGAAGCAGTGCAAAAAAGATGATAACGCTCCGCCAACTTCACACATTTATCTTGATCCGTAACGGGAAGTATCAACACGATGCTTCCCGTTTTCGTTACCAGCTTCTGTGCCGTTGAAAGTAGTGTTTCCAACTCCAGTGTATCGTTATGACGAGCGGTGTTGCGTGCCTTGTCCGGCGCTTTCAGGGAGTTAGAAAAAAAAGGAGGATTCGATACAATGAGATCGAAGTATTGATTCGTATTAAATTCCTGAAAGGAGGTCATTACAACCTGCAACCGGTCACTCCAGGGTGAGTTGTTGAAGTTGAAATTTGCCTGCCGGTAAGCACTTTCGTCGATATCAATGGCAGTTATTTTTGCAAAAGGAAATCGTTGTGCCAACATCAGAGCAATCAGTCCGCTTCCTGTCCCAATATCAAGGATATTTACGGGAGAAGCGATTGGCGTAGCCCAGGCACCCAGCAGCACACCATCGGTGCCCACTTTCATGGCACACTGGTCGTGCCACACCGTAAATTGCTTAAATTGAAACCAGGGGGTCGGCATGGGATTACCTGCGGGGTCTGGAAGTAGAACGGGATTCGGAACTTCCTGTTGATCGTGAACTGGAACTACCCGATGATCGTGACTCAGAACTGCCCGAAGAACGCGATTCATATCTGCCCGAAGAACGTGATTCCGGGCTGCCTGTTGATCTTGGCGTTTCTACCGGCCGTGCTCCCGATGATTCTGTTCGACGTATTTCGTCAGATGGCACGCTTCTGCGGCTTTCTCTTCCTGTTTCCGGCCTGTCGGATTGTATGGGTGATGTGCGTCTGCTTTCCGGCGTTGTGGTGCGCGATGAGGGTGAGGCCGACCGAGGGTTTTGGTCGGTTGGTGTTGACCTGCGGATGTCGTTTTGTTGCCTTTCTTCCGATGAAGATATCACTCTTCCGCCTTCGATTCGCTGCGGATTGGTTACCGGTTGCGTGCGCCGCTGAATGAAACCGGAGGTCTCAACTCCCTGCGGACTGTAATCGAGGCGTTTTTCCTGAAGCCGATTGTACTGACCACGTGTGAGCACCCGTTGAAATTCAATTTCCTTATTCCTTACCCGTTTCAATGCCTCACTGCGCGATGTCGATGTTTGTCGCTCCCGCGCATGCCGAAGATTAATCTCGTAAATTTCCCTCTCCTGTTCCGAATTCAAATCCAACTCCTGACGCATCTTGCTGGTCTGCATCGCTGCTTCCTGTTCAGGAGTTCGGGGAGGCGCTGCAGCACTTTCCTGTGGATCGGCCTGTAGTATAACTACCTGAAAAATAAAAATCAATATGCTGGTGATTCTCCTCATCTGTTGAAAAAATAACCCCTGAGTGCATCAATCTCTATGCCATAAACTGTGAATCGCTTACTGATTGAAGCTTCTCAGCTTGATATTTGTCATTACTTTCTTCGTATGCAGCGAAAAATCGCCACTCAACATCCACCCATAGTATCCCGGATCGGTTTTTAATACGTCCACAACCCGTTGTCCCTTGTATTTCCCAAAGTTGAATACTTCTTCGCCTTTGCTATTGTATACAATCTTTCCGGCAAAATCCACATTGTCGTTTTGCATCGTAAATTTCGCCAGGAAGTCAATATCATTTTTCAAATCGGGATAACGGTCGAGCTGAGCCTGCAAAACTTCGTAGGTCGCAATCGTGTCGGCTTCAGCATCGTGAGCGCCCTCCAGGTCTTTGTTGCAGAAAAACTTATAGGCCGCTGCAAGGGTACGCGCTTCCATCTTGTGAAAAATAACCTGAACATCCACAAACTTGCGTTTCGACAAATCCACATCCACACCGGAACGCAGCAATTCCTCGGCCAGCAACGGAATGTCAAAGCGGTTCGAATTGTATCCTGCTAAATCGCATCCTTCAATATCGCGCACAATTTCTTTGGCCACCATTTTAAATGTGGGCGCATTGGCCACATCGGCATCGGTAATTTTATGCACCGCTGTTGCTTCTGCAGGAATAGGCCGTTCGGGATTTATCAACAAATTCTTTGTTTCTTCACGTCCGTTGGGCGAAACTTTGTGATAGGCGATTTGAACAATACGATCGGTGACGATGTTGGTGCCTGTGGTTTCCAGGTCGAAGAAAACAATGGGATTCTTTAAATTCAGCTTCATAGGGTAATATTTAAAAACCACGAGCAGAAAAATGCCGGAACATTTCTCTGCTCGCCGATTTTAGATTGTTTGAATATCAATCATTTAAGAGCATTGGCATCAGCAGCATCAGCACTTCTTCATTTTCTTCGTTTTCAAAAGGAAGAATAATACCTGCTCGCGATGGATCGGTAAGTTCCAGAATCACATCCGACGAACTGATATTTCCAATAATTTCAATCAGGAAAGCCGATTTGAAACCGATGCGAATAGCCTCATCGGCATACTGGCAGCTGATGGTTTCTTCAGCCGAAATCGAAAAGTCGATGTCCTGTGCCGAAATATGAATCTGATTATCGCGAATGTCGAGTTTAATAAGATTACTTGCCTGGTTGGAAAATACCGAAACGCGTTTAAGGGCATTTAACAGACTTACCCTGTCGACGATCACCTTATACGGATTTGATTTTGGAATAACACCATTGTAGTTCGGATAACGACCTTCCACCTGACGACAAATCATCGTATAATTCGAAAGTTTAAAATAGGCATTTTTCGCATCGAATTTTACTTCCACATCACCGCTTTCCTTTGGCAGGATGTTCTTCAACATCGTTGCCGGTTTTTTGGGAAGAATAAAACTGGTACGGTCTTCATCTTCTTTTAGAGTGACAGCACTATGGCGGGTGGTGTAGCGAACAAGCTTGTGTGCATCGGTAGCCACCATCGTCAGGTTGTCGGGAGTAATATCGAAGTAAATACCATTCATCACCGGACGAAGCTCATCGTCGGCTGTACAGAAAATCGTACGCGAAATGCCTGCTGAAAGGGTATCGACAGGTACCACCATCTTGTGAGCATCTTCGTGAAGTTCGGGCAGACGGGGATATTCATCGCCATTCATACCAATAAAGTTATATGTCCCGTTGGCCGACGAAATTACCATCGCCAGGTTCGAATCATTGATCTCGAAATTCAGGGGCTGTTCCGAAAATTCGCGCAGCGTATCGAGCAATAAACGCGATGCGACTGCTACTTTGCCTTTTCCTTCCACGTTCTCAACTTCCATCGAGGTAATCAGCGTGGTCTCGGTGTCCGATGCTGTCATCGTCAGGAGATCGCCCTTCAGGTCGAAAAGAAAATTGTCGAGGATGGGAAGCGAATTCTTGCTGTTAATCACACGGCTAATTGCCTGTAAGTGACTTAATAATACCGTACTGGATGCTTTGAACTTCATATAAATGGTGTTTAGCTGATTAAACTGATTAGAACAGCAAATGTAATGATTTTTTTTAATTTAAAGAAATGGCCAAGTCAAGTAAATCGTTACACAGGAGTATATATTTTTGTGAGTATTCCATCTTACAAACTTAAAATAAATTATTGGCAGATGAAACGGATTTGGTAAGTTAAAACCCGATTGATTTCAAGTTCAGTCCTTCTTTCTCATCCAGCCCAACCATCAGATTCATATTCTGAACAGCCTGTCCCGATGCTCCCTTCAGCAGATTGTCAATCATGGAAACGATAAGCAGTTTATCACCGTGTTTTTCCAGATAAACAATGCCTTTGTTGGTGTTCACCACTTGTTTCATATCCGGATTTTTGGATGCCATAAAGGTGAAAGCTGCTGTGGCGTAGAAATCGGAGTAGAGCTTTTGCGCTTCTTCCAGGCTTCCCTCAAAGCGGGTATAGGCAGTTACATAAATTCCCCGGGCAAAATTTCCCCGCACCGGAATGAAGTTTACAGCCTGTGAAAATCCTGGTTGCAACTGGCGCAGCGATTGACCTATTTCCATCAGATGCTGATGTTCGAAAGGTTTGTAAATGGAGATGTTGTTGTTTCGCCAGCTGAAATGCGAAGTCGACGAGGGCTTCACTCCTGCACCAGTCGATCCGGTAATTGCATTCACATGTACTTCGTCGTTTAAAAGTCCTGCTGCGGCCAGTGGTAACACAGCCAACTGAATAGCCGTGGCAAAGCATCCGGGATTGGCTACCCGCTGTGCAGTACGGATGGATTCACGGTTCATCTCCGGAAGGCCGTACACAAAATCGTGGTCGGGACGGGCTTCGCGGTAATCGGTCGACAAATCGATAATTTTTATTGATGCAGGTATCACATTGGCATCTATAAACTTCTTGCTGTCGCCATGTGCTGAACACAAAAAGAGGGCGTCCACCTTATCGAGCGGTAGTTCATCTGTAAAAAGCATATCCGTAT
>JANJXE010000338.1 GCA_024709185.1 Paludibacter sp. | reverse complement strand
ATCTACATCAAAAACTGTATTGTTGAAAATAATACAGCTGCAGGTGGCGTACCTGCTGATTTGAGTATCGGTGCTGCAGGTGGAACTGCCCCCGGTGGTACTGTAGGATATATTGCAGTTTACAATTCAATAATTGGATTTGTAGCCAATCCAGCCAATATCCCTTCTGCCAATATCACAGCATCACACTATAATTATTTAACTCCAACATCCACCACCAACGATTTAAAAGCTGGATTAGCTCCTTTCAATACTTCAACAAATACCTTTGCATTGTATACAACTTCGGCTGCAGTCGGATATGGCAACTCTGCCTTCCTTACAGGTCTGTCTCCTGCAGTAACTACCGATCAGTTGGGTAATGTACGTACTGTTGGCGCAACAAATTATGCAGGAGCCTGGGAATCAACTCCTCTTGCAACCACAACTCCTTCAGCTCCGACTGCCTTAGTGGCAACAGCAGGCGATGGTGAACTATCGTTGGTGTTTAAATCGGCTGCCACCGGAGGTTCACTGGTTACCAATTATAAGTATTCGCTGAATAATGGTGCGTATGTGGCCTGCGATCCTGCAGTAACTGCCGGTCCGATTGTAATCAGCGGTTTAACAAACTATACTGAATATACAGTAAAATTGAAAGCTGTCAATGCGAATGGTGAAAGTCCCGAAAGCGTGGTAAGTAATGCTGTAACTCCGACAAGCACAACCGAAATTGCTAATTTGAAAGAAGAAATCAGTGTGAATGGTACTTCAAATAACCAGATTGTAGTGAACAATCCTTCTCAGAAAACAGGTACACTGGCAGTATTCAATTCAGTAGGTCAACGTGTTGCCACTGCAACTCTAACCGGCTCTATCACCGTTGTAAATCAATCTCTTCAAACAGGCATTTACTATGTTGTAATTAGCAGTGAAGGAAAGTCGAATTCACTAAAGATCATGTTATAATCAAGTAAGGCACTCTTCCTTACCAGTATGAGGAAGAGTGTCTTTTGCATCTATTAAACTACAAAACAATTTAAATAGCTCAGTATGAAAAACAACAACTTTTTAAAGGTAGCCTTCACAGTTGTTCTGTGCGGGTCATTCCTGTTCGCTTCAGCGGCCGATATTTATTTAGCAAGCAGCGGTGCAGATACCAACGATGGTTTGAGCCCGGGAACTCCGGTTAAAACGCTCTCTAAAGCACTAACCATTTGCCTGGCAGGCGATGTGATAAATGTAATGGATATGATAAATATTAAAGATGAGCCAAAAACTTCCGGGGCACGTGGAGATGTTGATGTGGCTGGTACCAATACGGCCAAGGTGATTCAGCAAAATGGTGTTACCTATTCTACCTGGAATACTGTAAATGGTACCATGGGAATAATACCCCACTCCCGCTCCATTACAATTCAGGGAGCCGATAAATCGAGCTGTGGTTTCGATGGTAACGATGTAAGTTGTATTATCCGTCATGATCACGGTACAACAGGTACAGCTGCAATCACCTACAAAAATCTGACGTTCAGAAATGGTAAAACAAAGGATAATTCAGGTGGTGGTGCTGTGTACGTAAGGTTATCCAATATAACTGAAACCGGACAGGCTGCTATCTTCGAAAACTGTGATTTTATTGCCAATAAAGCTAACAACGATAAACCCGGTGGAGCTGTTTGTGTAATTCAGATTCCCAGTGTGGTTCATTTTACAAACTGTCGCTTTGCCGAAAACGTAGCCAGTAAAGGTGCAGCTCTTTATTTTGAAAGAGGAAATGTAACCATCGATCATTGTATCTTTGAAAATCATGACCTTTCAGTAGAGAGCTTACCTCACCTGACCAGTGCTGCTGCTGCATTATCGGTTGGTGCTGCTATTCACACCAATATTGCGGCCGTACCTAATATGGAGGCTAATCTGACAGTGCGCAATACAGTATTCAGAAACAACAAAGCAGGAAGAGATGGAGGAGCGTTTTCAACTTCTGAAACGAATGCTGTTCAAACAGGAGCAACCAATGCCAAATTCTACAATTGTGCATTTATAGACAATACCGCCGTTTTAGGAACCGGAGGTGCAGTGTATATGAATACGATTATGACAGGTGCTACCCAGGATGTGATGTTTGTTAATTCTACGTTTAAGGGTAATCATTCCGGTGCTGCCTTTGGAGGTGCCATAGCAACCAATAATATGTTTACTGGTTCAAAACTCGGATTAATCAACTGTACAGTTAGTGGAAATACCGTTGCCGGTACCACCGGAGCCGCAGGAGCAGGTATTTATTTTATGAAAACTTCGGTTGCCGGAATTCGTTCCATCAAGAATTGTATAGTTGAAAACAATACAGCAGAAGATGCAAATTTGGCCAGTGCTGCTGATTATGCTGATTTGGGTATGGAAAATGTGGTGAATGCAGAGACTCAGGAAACGTCACCTTCCTATGTGGCCGGCACCAGTCTGATTATTGAAAAGTCGCTTATCGGAACTTGTAATAATACCGATTTTACCACGCAGTTCCCGAATAATAAATCGAATTATGTGTTCGAACTGAATGGAAGTATTAAAAATTCATACAAGGCAAAGTTAGGTGAGTTCGACGAAGAAGACAACTATTTCCCATTGTTGGCAGGTTCAGAAGCCATCGGTTATGGCGATGCTACATTCCTGACTTCATTAACACCTTCTGTAACTACCGACCAGATAGGAAGGAATCGTCCGGCAGCAAACATATCTGCAGGTGCTTATGAGTTCGCTACGGTATCGGGTTTGAAAAACGTTCTTGAAAGTCAGTTTGCAGCTTATAAAAATGCTAACAATCAACTGGTTGTAGAACTTAACTCAGGCAATTCGGGTGTTGTTACTATTCACAATATGATGGGTCAGGTTGTAACTACTCAGCTTATTAACAGTGCGGTTACCACTATTCAACAACCTCTTGCATCGGGTGTGTATGTAGTTGTGTTGTCCATCGACGGACAAGTAGGTACACGCAAAGTAATGCTGAATTAATAGAAGCCAAACCATAAGTTTAAGTTTGCAAAAGGCAATAATTGACTCCCATCAGTTATTGCCTTTTTTAATTCATTTTTTTTCGGGAATTAAGCAATATTTAAGTGCAATTTAAGTCTCTGCACTTACTTTTGCAGTATAACGAAAAAGATGATGGTCAGGTAATTTAGTAGTGAACATGAAAAGGAATGCTTTATTCTTTCTTGCAATTGTCATTTCATCATTTGCATGGAGTGGAAAAATTGTTTATCCCTGGCGGGCTGCTACCGCTATTGCTAAGGCCGGTGATCAGTTTGAAGTATGGTTGGATGCCGATCGGGGGCAAACAGTGAGTTCAGTTCAACTGGTTGGGCCTTATAACACTGTCGATGCAAACTTCAAACTAAAAACGGTAACCCGGGTGTATGATGTGACTTCAGAAAACACATACAACACACTTATTACCGTGAAAGTTCCACGGGGCTGTCCTGCCGATCGGTATGATATTGTGCTGAATACCTCTTATGGACCTGTTAGCTCGCCAGCCGGAGTGAAGGTGGTTAACGATTTTAAATCAGCCTATTATATCCTGCATTTTTCCGATGTACATGCTTTTCAAAAAGGTGCCGAAACCGTATTGCATCGTGTTTCCACCATCGTCGATATTGCAAATATCATCGACCCTGAACTGGTTTTTAATACTGGTGATAACCTGTACCGTCCGACCGACGATCGTATGAATCAATTGTTTAGCGGTAATAGTGAGCTTGGTACCAAAGGTCTGAACACATTAAATGCTGCAATATTTATAG
The DNA here is from genome assembly GCA_024709185.1 of Paludibacter sp. Taxonomy (GTDB): domain Bacteria; phylum Bacteroidota; class Bacteroidia; order Bacteroidales; family Paludibacteraceae; genus Paludibacter. Next base: position 79 of record JANJXE010000338.1, on the reverse strand, counting down.
TTGCTGGAAATCACGACATCGATTTTGATACTCTTCCTGAAGAAGGCTTTTACAAAGAAAAGTCGGTTTGGTGGAACAA
>JANJXE010000321.1 GCA_024709185.1 Paludibacter sp. | reverse complement strand
TTATCCTACCATGCGAATTATGAATCTCGGTTTAAATGTTGCCTTTTAATAATAATTGATATCGTATGAAACTAATTAATAAACTATCTCTGGTACTGGTATTCGTTGTTGCCCTGGCATCCTGTACCGATGATTTGAAATTTGGGAACGACTTTCTGGATAAAATGCCGGGAGAGGATATAACCATCGATACTGTATTTTCGAAAGCCGAATTTGCTCAGCAATTCCTGTGGAACAGTTACTCCACCTTATTCTACGGCTTAAACTGGGACTGGTCCGATCGTGGCAACAGGATGGGTATGGGACTTCCTGAATCGCTGACCGATAATTTTCAGAGTTATCTGACCTGGGACAATGTGAACAAAATGTACTATACCGGCAAATACAATGCTTCGGAGGAAAATAACCAAACGGTGTACAACTACACCCTCGAAGGCAGTTGGGCGGGTATTCGGAGTGCATATATTTTTATCGAAAATGTCGACAGAGTGCCCGATATGGATGATGTAACAAAAGCACGACTGAAGGGTGAAGCAAAAATGATCATTGCCAGTCATTATGCCGACATGTACAGGCATTTCGGAGGTTTACCCCTTGTGAAAAAGGCATTTACAACACAGGATGATTTAGAGATACCACGTGCAACAGCTAAGGAAACACTTGATTTTATTACCGGTTTATGCGACGAAGCTCTGGCTGTGCTACCCTGGAAATTACCAGCTGCCGATGTGGCAAAGTGGGATGGCCGATTTACAGGTGGTGGAGCACTGGGTTTAAAAATAAGGATGTTGCTTTTTGCTGCAAGTCCGCTTTTCAACGATGATCAACCCTATTATACAGCAAAAAATTACGAATCGATTGATAAATTTCATGTGTGGTTTGGTCGTAAAGATCCAGCAATGTGGAATGATGTGGTAGCGGCATGTGAGCAATTCTTCCAGTTCAACGCGCAGGATACTGAAGGTGGATATATGCTGGTTTCCGGCGATCCACGTCTGAGTTTCCGACAATCGTATTTTGCCCGCGGCACCAGCGAAATGCTTATATCTACCCGCATTCGCTATAATATTCCTGACTACTGGAATGCAAATTACTATTGCCTCCAATCGCTGGGCTCTTACGGTGCAGCTACACCGACACTCGACTACAGCAATTTGTTTCCCATGGCCGATGGTACACCTTTCGACAACACTCTGTGGGATAGAGACACCCTGGCAATCACCAGAATAAATGGCCCCGGTGATACTGTGTTTTTCGATCCTTTTGCCAACAGAGACCCACGACTTTATGAAACCTGTTTGGTAAATAATGCTGAATACCAGGGGAGAAAGGCAGAACTATGGATGAGTGGCCGGGAACGTGGTAATCAGCTCGAAGCAGGTGCTGCTGCAACTGGTATGGGTGTCTTTAAATTTATTTTAGACAAAACAAATGCTACTTCCATTGGTGCTCCCGCACAATGGCCTTACCTCCGCCTGGCCGAAATTTATTTAAGTTATGCCGAAGCCCTTAATCAGGCAGGTCGAACCGAAGAAGCGTTCACCTGGATTGACCAGGTTCGTGCACGTGTTGGCCTGAAAGGGCTCAAAGATTCGTATGTCGGCAAAGTGTGGACAAAAGAAGCTTTTCAGGATGAAGTGCTGGATGAACGGTCGCGTGAATTCGGATTGGAAGATGTGCGTTGGTTCGATATCAAGCGCTGGAAACTGGAGGATGATTTACGGAAAAGATTGTCGGGCGTGCGCATTAAACGTGTATTCCGCAACGGGGTAGCCGTTCCAAACCGCTATTCGTATCACAAATTCACACTATTCAAACGGGCCTGGCAGGATGGCGATGGTGGTGTAAAGAATTTCGACACGAAATGGTATATGGCAGCATTCCCTATTGCAGAAATCTATAAAGATTACGGGTTAACACAAAATCCGGGCTGGTAACAGGAGTATATGAATGAATAAAACAATACGCAATATGAAGAAAAAATATAGTTTGCCCTTGTTTGTAATAGCCTTAATTGTTTCATTGAATGGCTATGCAATTGCTCAGCAGCCCATCGACACCAACGAGGAGGTGCTTGTGGAGCAAGGCAACCGGATTGCACTACCCAAACAAGAATCCACAGCTGCTACCTCCATCATCACCTCGGAAGAAATTATGAAAAGTTCGGCACTGAACACAACGAATACATTATATGGCCGCGGGTTGGGTTTAACATCACTTCAAAACGATGGACTGGAATATGGTGTAAACACCACCTTTAACATCCGGGGAATGGGTAGTTTTTACTCGAATAATCCACTGGTGCTGGTCGATGGTTTTGAACGGCCTCTGAGCTCGCTTGCGAAGGAAGAAATCGAGTCGATTACCGTTCTCAAGGATGCTCCTGCCTTATCCTTGTATGGCTACAGAGGTTCTAATGGCGTGTTGCTGGTCAAAACCAAAACTGGTGTCATCGGTAAAACCAATATTGTGGTTTCGTACGATCAGGCCTCTTTGCAGATGCGGCGCAAACCGCAATTTGTCGATGCTCAAACCTATGCGCTGTCGGTGAATGAAGCGCTAACCAACGATGGTCTTTCCAGTCGGTATTCTGCCGGTCAGATTGAAGCGTTCAAATCGGGCCTGTATCCCGATTATTATCCGAATGTAAACTGGATGGATGAAATCCTGAAAGACAATGCGATGTCGAATAACTTCAACATAAATATTAATGGTGGAAGCAAGGTGGTGCGGTACTATACCAATATCAATCTGCAAAACCACGATAGTTATGTAAAACCTGAAAACATCGTTTCTTCCTTTTCGTCGCAATATAAATATTCGAAACTGAATATCCGTACCAATCTTGATGTGCAACTCAGTAACACGACAAATTTTAGTGTAAAATTGCTTGGTTTTATCTCCGAAACAAACCGACCGGGTACACAACCAGGTGATATTATGCCCAGGATTTACAATACCCCGGCTGCAGCATTTCCGGTTAAAACATCGACCGGTGAATGGGGTGGGAGTGATACCTGGACCAATAACCCGGTGGCAATGATGGCTGCCAGGGGCTATGGAAAAGCCAATCAACGAACACTCTTAGCCGACTGGACGCTGCAACAGGATTTAGCCGATCTTGTAAAAGGATTGAAAGCTGAAGTAAGCGTTGGTTTCGATAACTCGGCAGATTACTGGGAGTCAATGTCGCAAAATTACCGCTATCAGAAAAATACTGCACAAATTAATACCGATGGAACGTTGTCTAATCCGGTTTCCACACTGGTAGGTTCCAATACCAGTCCCAACTATTCCAGTTCGCTGGGTAGTCAATGGCGCAATTTTGCTGCCTTTGCCAAACTGCAATACGACAAAAAACGGGATAATGTTACTTCCAGTTCCACCCTGATGTTCCAGCACGACCAGTATGTGGGCAATGGTCAATTCTCGACCAGCAACCGTCAACGAATCAATGCGTACACCCATTTGGGTCTTTCCAATAAATACTATGTCGATTTGTCGCTTACGGCACACGGTTCAAATCGCCTGGAACCAGGTCGCAATATCGGCCTGTTTCCTGCCATCAGTTCGGCATGGGTCATTTCCAATGAGTCGTTTATGAACGAAAATTCTCTGATTGATTACCTCAAACTAAGAGCATCATTTGGAATTGTTGGAAACGACTATACAACAGCCAATGAGTTGTTTAAACAAACCTACGGTAACGGCGGATCGTACTTTTTTACCGATAATTACACTTCCACCGCTGGTATGTCCGAGTTGCGATTGGCAACTACAGGATTGACTTATGAGAAATCACACAAGGCAAACCTGGGCATCGAAGGTCGTTTCTGGAATATGCTCGAAGTTGTGGCTGAACTCTACTACGACAGAAGAACCGATATACTTGTAAGTACTTCCGGAACAGTATCAAGCGTGTTGGGTGCAACACCTTCTATGTCCAACGATGGAATTATCGATACCAAAGGTGTTGAAATCGGGGTGTCACTCACTAATTCAATTGGTGACATTACATACGCCATCGGAACTCAGTTTACCTATGCGAATAGTACCATCATCAACAGAAATGAAGGCTTTGTGCCGTTTGAGTACCTGATGCAAACCGGCAAGTCGGTCAATCAGCTCTTTGGATACGAAGCCATCGGCTTTTTCAAAGACCAGGCTGATATTCAGTCAAGTCCGGTTCAGTTATTATCGACGGTTGTGCCCGGTGATATCAAATTTAAAGATCAGAACAATGATAACCGTATCAACGAACAGGACAGAAAAGCAATAGGTTACAATACCGTAAGTCCGGAAATATACTTCTCGGTAAATTTTAATCTGGAATACAAGGGAATAGGGGTAGATGCTAATTTCCAGGGAGTTGGAAATTATAGTGCCGTATTGAATACGTCCAGTATGTTCTGGCCACTGCGTAACAATACCAACATTTCGAACTACTACTACGAAAACCGCTGGACGCCGGACAATCAGGACGCCTTATTCCCTCGCTTATCAACGCTACAAAACGATAACAACTACAACGTGAACACGATTTGGTTACGCGACCGTTCGTTTGTGAAGCTGCGCACCCTTGAAGTGTATTATAAAGTTGCAGAAGATCTGATAGCTGGTACATTTATCTCCAACGCAAAACTGTACCTCAGAGGCATGAATTTATTCTCACTGGATAATCTGAAAGTAGTAGACCCTGAATCCTATGGAGTAGCTCTTCCCTTGTCGGCATCGTTTCATGTAGGTGTTAATGTTACATTTTAAAAGATCAGTATCGTATGAAAACTCAACTAATAATTCTTTTCACCCTTATTGTAAGCGTAAGCTCCTGCTCCGACTTCTTATCGTACGACGAAACGTCTTCGTATTCCGAAGACCAGGTGTTTGGAGTCTACTCGAGGGCAACACAAATGGCAACCAATGTGTATTCGTACCTTGAAGACGATTTTGGAAGTGTAAATGATGCAATGCGTGCAGCAGGTACCGACGAAGCCGAATATGTGTGGCCTAATTCAAATGTTCATACTTTTTACAATGGTACATGGAGCGCCATCAATACGGTGGACGATAAATGGGCTCATTACTACAAGGGAATCAGGGCCGCTAACCTCTTCCTGGAAAAAGGCGTCGGACAAACCTTTGAAGAAAATAAGTACCAGTCGGGTTACGACAAAGCCATGCGTAAATACAACAATCTTCAGTACGAAGTGCGTTTTCTGAGGGCATATTTCTACTTTGAACTGTTGAAGCGTTACGGAGGTGTTCCTTTGATTACAAAAGTGTTGACCGAACAGGAGGCCAATACTGTGACCCGCGAGACCTACGATAAAATTTCAGGGTTTATTGTCAGCGAATGTGATGAAGTGGCGAAATACCTTCCCCGTGCGTACGATGCGTCCTATGATGCCGAAACCGGAAGAGCCACCCGTGCAGCTGCGTTGGCGCTTAAAGCCAGGTGTTTACTCTACGGAGCCAGCAAATTACACAACGAATCGTCGGATGTGGCTAAATGGATAAGCGCAGCCGATGCAGCCAAAGTCCTAATCGATTCTGCGGTAGTATTCAAAATCAATCAACTGATCGGTTATGATAAAATTCCCAATAATATCGCCTTGCCTGAATTGATTTTTGCCTGTCGGGTTCCTAACTCCGGTACCTTCGAAGCCCTGAATTATCCGATTGGTTTCGAAGGAGGTAAATCAGGAACAGTGCCCACACAGAACCTGGTGGATGCTTACGAAATTAAGCGTGCCGGCAATCCGCTCGATGGTACCTATTTCAACTGGAACGACCCTGTGCAAACGGCTAACCCCTATGCCAACAGAGACCCACGATTGGGCTTCACCGTTGTTCTGAACAACACCCTGTGGGCCTATACCGAACGTGTTGAGGCTTGGATAGGAGGAAATAGTGGTTTGCCAAAAGCAGGTGCAACACCATCGGGTTATTATCTGAAAAAGTACCTGGATCCAAACATTAGCTTCAAACCGTCGGGTACTACCTCATCGCGACACGTATGGGTGATATTTCGCTATGCCGAAGTGTTGCTGAATTACGCCGAAGCCATGAACGAAGCCTTTCCGACACCGACGTATAAAGATGCTAAGTACACCTTGTCTGCGGTAGAAGCTGTCAATTTGGTTCGTAGAAGAACCGGCGTTCTGCTCACTGCCCTTCCAACCACTATCTCAAAAGAGGATTTCAGAGCAAAAGTGCGCAACGAGCGCCGCGTGGAATTAGCCTTCGAAGACCATCGGTTCTGGGATATACGTCGATGGAAAATAGGACCCGAAACAGTAGCAATAAAACGCACCCGAATCGAAAGAGATCCACTAACAGGAACGTTTACTTATAGTACGTATACGAACAACGACCGGATATGGGACGACAAAATGTATTATTACCCAATTCCATTGGCTGAAATCTATAAAAACAGAAATCTGACACAAAATCCCGGCTGGGAATAAAGTTTCAGTATACTACAATAAGCCCGACAGCTCCATCGAATGAAGGAAGTCGGGCTTTTTTTGGTGTTTGGTCTTATTGTCGACATTTTTGTACCCATATCGAACCTTTCTTCAAATCATTATTTGCTACTTTGCGGTACGAAAAACAACAAAAAGTCTAATTCAATTAATTCTATTTATTATGAAACAAAAATTACAACTTGTGTTTGTGGCTCTTATCAGCCTGTTTCAACTTCAGGTAGTAACTGCTCAGTTACCGGTAAAAGACCTCGGAACACCCATTTACAACGGTCAGGATAATCCGGTTTTTTCGAAATTTGTACAACTCAATACCATTAAGGATAGTGTTACCTATACACAACAGGAAAACGGTTTCAACGTAGTAACCAAAAGTGCTCCCTGGATACCTGTGACCTGGTATGCTACTTCCGACTCCGGTTTTGTGGCCAATGGTGCTTATACTGTGGAAGCAAAGGTAGCAGTTGCAAAATCGATGAGAAATGGATTTTTCATCGAAGTGGAAGGAGTTCCCGGCAAACGATTTAAACTGGATATCGATACTGCCGCAGTGTATAACATGACGTATTCTCCATCGACAGCGAAAGAAGTAATAGCAAATAACCTGGACAACAAAGGCATGCATACCTACCGTATTGCTGTTGACAATAGTGACATGGTTCATGTATTCCGTGATGGAGTGAAAATTGGTACGGGTGATGCCGATGGTCTTATAAGTTCTTCGGCTTATTACAAAGATGTGGAGGTTATTCAGGACGATCAGTTTTTCGAAGATTATTTTGAAAGTGTTAATCCTGCATTTCCAAATCCCCTGAAGTATGCAACCCACGAAACCTTTAAAGGCTCTGTAGCTAATTTTGACATTACCTACAGCAACTGGGCTGTAATGGGTATCGATACAGCAAAAGCAAATGTTAAAGTGGGAAAAACTTCGATGTGGTTCAACAATGGTACTACCGGAGAATTGAAAATTCGTAAGAACGGACTTGCAGCAGGAAAATACAAATTGAGTTTCTGGTCGAAAACCAAAGCTGCCGGAGAGGCGTACAAGGGAAGTGCTAAATACATTAGTACCGACCCCAACCGACCTGCTGTTAAGTCCAAACTGAATCCTACTGTCGACAGTATCCCGGCTTATACCGGCACCGACCCCGACATTATTATATTGCCTGTAGCTACGTTGGTGCCCGATAACCGTAATTTCAACTACCGCGAATATGCGTTCGATTTGCCAAAGGATGGCGATATCCTGATTACTTTCCACAATGGCTGGTCGAATACTCAGAAACCGGGCTGGGCAAATATCTGGTTCGACGATTTGCGCATCGCCAAAGTAGAATCTGTTCCTTTTATTCGCTTTGGAAAAGACAGTGAAGCAGGCGTAACCGACTTTACCTTAGGTTCGTTAACCTACGACCTCTCCGGTGCCTATGCTCCTGTTGCATCTGATGTTACGACAGCCAACCTGGTGCACTCCATCACAACTACAAGTGCCAAC
>JANJXE010000304.1 GCA_024709185.1 Paludibacter sp. | reverse complement strand
TTGCTCTTACTTATCAACCCGGTGCTGTTGAGCTGATGGACCACACCATCCTTGAGCTGACCAAAGGCAATTTGGCCCAACAAAAAAACCGGGCTTTTATTCAGGGTGATCCCGCTGCACTCCTGATTGTGGAATTTGCCCGTGAAAGTCGTGACGAAATTGAAGAAATCGCTGCTAAACTGGAAAAAGCAATGCGGGCAGCAGGTTTCGGTTATCACTTCCCACTGATTTTTGGCAGCGAAATAAACAAGGTGTGGAACCTCCGCAAGTCGGGGTTGGGTGTACTTTCGAATATGGTGGGCGATGCCAAACCTGTGAGTTTAATTGAAGATACGGCGGTTCCGGTAACAAGTATGGAAGCGTACATGAACGATTTCCGGCAGCTGATTAAAAGCTATGGGCTTGATTGTGTGTATCATGCGCATATTGGTTCGGGCGAATTGCACCTGCGACCGGTGTTGAATTTAAAAGACAAAGAGCATGTTAACTTGTTCAGGACCATCGGACGGGAAGTTGCCTTACTGGTGAAAAAGTACCGTGGTTCGCTCAGTGGTGAGCATGGTGATGGTCGGTTACGGGGAGAATTTATCCCTTTAATGATAGGAGAACATAACTACCGCATACTTGAAGAAATTAAGTACTGCTGGGATCCACAGGGCATTTTTAATCCTGGAAAAATAACAGCCACACCGCCTATGAACAGTTCGCTGCGGTACACACCGGGCGAACCGGTAAAAGAACTGAAAACCTATTTCGACTTTTCGGCTGACCAGGGTATCGTACGAGCCACCGAGAAATGCAATGGTTCGGGCGATTGCCGCAAATCGGAAATCACAGGCGGGCTCATGTGTCCCAGCTATATGGCCACGCGGGATGAAAAAGACACTACGCGGGCACGGGCAAATATTTTGCGTGAATACCTTACCCACTCCACTAAAAACAATCCTTTCGACCACGAAGAAATCCGGGAAGTGATGGAGCTGTGTCTTTCGTGCAAAGGATGCCGCGCCGAATGTCCGTCGAATGTAGATATGACCAGACTGAAAGCAGAGTTTCAGCAACAGTATTACGATGCTAACGGCGTTCCGCTACGCACCTGGATGGTGGGATCGATTGGGAGATTGTACCGCTTTGCATCGTTAATCCCGGCCATCAGCAATAGTATGATGAACTGGTGTATCTCAAAAAAACTGGCCGGTTTCAGCATGGAGCGATCCCTTCCACAACTGGCACCACAAACCCTCGACCGTTGGTACCGCAAATATTACCTGCAACTGGTAGCATCTCAGCCGCAACGTCCACACCATAGTGTCTATCTTTTTAATGATGAGTTTACCAATCACATCGATGTACAGACCGGTATCGCAACCATTACCTTGTTGGTCAAACTCGGATATCACGTCTTACTTCCCCGTCACAAAGAAAGCGGACGCAGCTGGCTGTCGAAAGGATTGCTGAAGCAGGCACGAAAGATTGCCGAATACAATGTTCAAACACTGCATGGATTAATCAGTGAAAATACACCATTGGTAGGCATCGAACCCTCAGCATTGTTGAGTTTCCGCGACGAATACCCTTCGCTTGTAAGAAACCATGTGCGTGAAAAAGCTCATCAACTTGCTGGCAACGCACTGCTTATCGACGAATTTATCGTTCGCGAATACCGGGCAGGCCGCATCAACAGCACTCAATTTACCGACGAGGCCCGCAGCATTCGCCTTCATGGTCATTGTCACCAAAAAGCACTGACCAGCACTTCAGCCACCCTTGCCATGCTCACCATTCCTGCTAATTACACCGTGAGCGAAATTCCCTCAGGCTGTTGCGGAATGGCAGGTTCCTTTGGTTACGAAAAAAAACACCATACACTCTCCATGAAAATCGGCGAACTTATACTTTTTCCCGAAGTTCGAAAAACAGCCCCTTCTATCCTGTTGGCCGCCCCTGGAACCAGTTGCCGCCATCAGATTCTTGATGGTACAGGAAGGAAAGCAATGCATCCGGTGGAGATTTTAGCAGAAGCTCTGAAGTAAACAAACAACCCCGCCAAGCAGCACTTTATCCTGCTTGACGGGGTTACTCATCTCAACAACAAATATTTACGAAAAGAACATCCCTCCGTTAATATCGATATTCGTACCCGTAATATAATCCGAATCGTCGGCGGCAAGGAAAAGCACTAAATCGGCAATATCACCGGCATCGCCTTCGCGGCGTAGCGGATACATACCTTTCATACGCTCGCGGTTTTCGGGCGTATTAAAGCGATCGTGAAACGAAGTGGCAATGGTGCCGGGTGCCAGCGCATTAACACGAATTCCTTTCGGACCTAACTCCTTCGCCATTGAACGGGTAAAGGTCATCACTGCACCCTTGGCAGTTGCATACATCGAGGCTCCGGGGCCTCCACCATCGCGGGCAGCAAGCGACGAAAAGTTCACAATCGAACCACCCTCCGTCATGTAAGGAACAGCCTCACGCGTACACAGCCAGCAGCTCTTCATGTTTACATCCATCAGGAAATTGTACCAATCTTCATCCTGCTCGGTAATTTGCTTGCGACCCACCAGTCCGCCAACCACATTCACCAGCACATGTACCTTATCGCCAAAAGCCTGAATACCTTCTTCGAAAAGCTTTTTCACATCTTCGGCTTTGGTCATATCGCCCTGTACCATCAGCGCTTCACCACCAGCTTCCTGAATAAGCTTCAGCGTTTCATCAGCATCCTGCGGGTTGTCGAAATAATTCACAACCACCTTAGCACCTTCAGAGGCGAGTTTAAGCGAAATGGCACGACCCAAATCGCGTACACCCCCGGTAACTACCGCAATTTTTCCTTTGAGTTTCATTTTGTTAATCTTTTAATGTGGGATAACCTGACTTTAACAGAGTTTTTCACCACGAATTTTTTATTTAATTTGTTCAATTTTACCTACTGTAAGATAAATGGAGATAAGTGAGAGGGGAACTAAAGCAGCCAGTAAACCAAACAGCAACGTCCAGCTGGCAATTTGTCCGGCAAATAAAATTGCCAGGATGGTTCCCATCACCGCTGCAGCTCCTCCCAGACCAGCCAGTGAACCCACCGATTTTCCTCCGTGAAGATCGCTTGGAAGGGTCTGAATATTCGTCATTGTAAACTGGAAACCTGCCAGTACAAAGGCCATCAGTATCACAGCCATAACCGAATTAGTGGCCAATACCGACAGTATCACTGCTGGAACAATAATGGAACCTCCAAGCAACATAGCCGTCTTGCGGGCTTTATCCACTGTTTTTCCCTTTCGAATCAGGTAACCCGAAAACCAACCACCGGAAAGACTTCCCAGCATAGCCCCCACATAGGGAACCCAGGCCGAGAAAGCCAGTTCACGAATGTTTAATCCAAACTGATCAACCAGATAAAGAGGCAGATAGGTTACAAACATCCACCAGATAGGGTCGAGGAAAAATCGTCCCAGAATCACCGAATAGTTTTTCTTATTACGGAGCAATTCTCCCCAGCTTTTTCCTCTGTCGGCCTTCGCAGCACTGGCTTCCGGCTGGTTGGAAAGAATGTAATGCCGTTCTTCTTCAGTAATCCAGGGGTGCTCTTTCGGACCTTTTTTATTGATAATCAACCAGGGAATAACCCACAGGAGACCCAAACTACCCACCACCACAAAGGTAAGCTTCCAGCCCAGTGCAAGGTATAACATCAGAATGATAACCGGGGCCAGAATGGAACCGATAGAGGCTGCCGCATTGAAGAGCCCCTGAGCAAAAGCACGTTCCTTTTGCGGGAACCACTCAGCATTGCTTTTGGTAGCTCCGGGCCAGGGACCTGCTTCACCCAGTCCCAGCATCATCCGGAATCCTGTCAGTGAAATTTTTCCACGGGCCAGCGCTGTTAGAGCATCGGCGGTACCCCAGATCAACACCGACACAACAAATCCGCGGCGGGTACCAATCTTGTCGTACAATTTGCCCGAAAACAACTGGCTGAAACCATAGGCTATCATAAAAAAGATAGTGATGGTACCCAGAATATCCTTAGCCGTTTTCGAGGCGACTTCGGACGACATTTCGCTGTTAACCATTCCTAAATCGTAAGCTATCCCTTCGCGATTGACGATGATCTGTCCGTCATTCTTGATAGTAACCCGTTCTGAAGGTTGTACATGTGCTTCCCCT
>JANJXE010000280.1 GCA_024709185.1 Paludibacter sp. | reverse complement strand
TCCGGGACATATTTTTCCACTCAGGGCTAAGTCACGGGGTGTTATCCGACGTGCCGGTCATACTGAAGCAGCTGTCGATCTGGCCCGCTTAGCAGGTATGTATCCTGCTGGTGCTTTAATCGAAATTATGAATGAGGATGGTACGATGGCCCGTCTGCCTCAATTGTTGGAGATTGCTAAAAAATTTGAGTTGAAGATTATCAGCATTGAAGACCTCATAGCGTATCGAATTCAGTCCGAATCACTGGTCGAAAAAGGGGTGGAAGTCAATATGCCTACAGCCTATGGTCAGTTTCGTCTGATTCCTTTCCGCCAGATTTCCAATGGATTGGAACATGTGGCACTTATTAAGGGAAGCTGGGAGAAGGATGAACCAATTCTTGTACGCATGCATTCTTCCTGCGTTACCGGAGATATTTTTGGTTCCATGCGCTGCGAATGCGGAGATCAGCTTCACAAAGCAATGGAGTCGATCGAAGCTGCAGGTAAGGGGGTTATTGTATATATGAACCAGGAAGGTCGTGGCATTGGTTTGATGAATAAAATCAAAGCCTATAAATTACAGGAAGAAGGTATGGATACCGTAGATGCAAATCTTCACCTTGGTTTCAACGCCGACGAACGTGATTACGGGGTAGGTGCACAAATTCTGAGGAGCCTTGGTGTTACAAAAATTAAACTGATGAGCAATAATCCGGTAAAAAGAATTGGTCTCGAAGCCTATAATCTTGCTATTGTTGAAAATGTCCCTATTATTATTGAGCCCAATCCTCATAATAAATTTTACATGGAAACAAAGAAAAACAAGATGGGACACAATCTTAGCTATTGATTTAGCCGAAAAATCTGTTAAAATCAGTTTTTATTAAAAAAAATTTTTATTTTTGTAGATTCAAACCGGAAAAACCTGAATTTGATTCCGTTTGAAAAACGAAACACTCATCCTAAAATGAAATTGAACATGGACTCACTTGATCAAAACAAGGACACTCAACAGACGCAGGATTATTCCAATGCAACCCGGGAAGAACTTTTAACAGCACTTAAGGAGCTGCTGACCAAAGATATCGATGATATCAAAAACGAGGTAGAGCAGATTAAACAGGTGTTTTACCGCAAAGTGAAAACCGATTTGGAAGAGGCTAAACGTAAGTTCCTTGAAGAAGGTGGTGAAGAAATCGATTTCAAACCTGAAAAAGATGAACTTGATGAGCAATTGAAGGAATTACTGAATGAATTCAAAACTAAAAAAGCTGCACTAACCGCCAGACTCGACGCAGAACGGGATAATAACCTTCTTCAAAAGCAACATATTCTGGACCGAATGAAGTTGCTGGTTGAAAGCAATGACGATGTTTCAACTCATATCAATGAGTTTCGTGAACTTCAGAAAAAATGGAAAACCATTGGACAGGTTCCCCAGGCAAATGTCAGTGAAATATGGAAATTGTATTCAACCTATCAGGAGTCATTCTGGGATTTAATAAAAATAAATAACGAGCTGCGTGAATACGATTTCCGTAAGAATTTAGAAATTAAACAACAACTTTGTGAAACAGCTGAAAAGCTGGACGAAGAGGAAGATGTGGTTTCTGCTTTTCATCAACTTCAGAAATTGCACGAAGAGTGGCATGAAACAGGTCCGGTTGCCCGTGAATTCCGTGAAGAAATTTGGACCCGTTTTAAAAATGCATCATCGGTCATCAATAAAAAGCATCAGGGTCATTTCGATGGTATCCGTAAGCTGGAGGATGATAATCTGGTATTGAAAGAAGCTCTTTGTCAGAAACTTGAAGCTATTGAAACCACTTCTCTGTCGAGTTATAAAGCCTGGGATGAAGCTACAAAACTAGTGATTGCACTTCAGGAGGAATGGAGAACCATCGGCTTTGCTCCCCGCAAAATGAACCATAAAATATTTGATCGCTATCGTTCAGCTTGTGACACATTCTTCAATGCAAAATCTGAATTCTATAAATCTTCGAAAAATGTATTGGGCGATAACCTGGATAAAAAGCGTCAGCTTTGCGAACAGGCTGAAGCACTGAAGGATAGTACCGATTGGAAGGCTACATCCGATAAACTGATTCAGTTGCAGAAAGACTGGAAAAAAATTGGTCCGGTAGCTAAAAAATATTCCGACGAAGTTTGGAAACGGTTTATTGCTGCCTGCGATTATTTCTTTGAGCAGAAACAAAAGAATTCAACCGATGTACGTTCGGTGGAAACTGAGAATCTGACCAAAAAGAAAGAACTGTTAGCTGCTATTCAGGCCCTGGATTCAGCAGAAGGGAAGGAACCTGCTGAAATTCTGACCCAGCTACGTGAATACATTGCCCGTTGGAATGAAATCGGTCATGTGCCTTTCAGGGATAAGGATAAAATTTACAAGGAGTATCGCACCCATGTAGATGCAATATTTGAAAAACTGAATGTGGACGCGAACCAACGTCGCCTGGATAATTTCAAATCGAACTTAAAAGATATGACGTCCAAAGGTGAGAACAAGCTCCTTCGCGAACGCGAAAAGCTGGTTCGCGCCTACGAACATCTGAAATCCGAAATATCAACTTACGAAAATAATATTGGTTTCCTGACCACCAATAACAAAAAAGGCTCAGGACTAATCCGGGAAATGGAACGCAAAATTGAAGCTTTAAAAGAAGAAGCTGGTTTGATTGAGCAGAAAATTAACCTCATAGAAGAAAACTTCTAAAAGGTATACACTACTGTGGCTATTATACGGTTGTTGGTCACAGGATATGGGTTTGCTACGCGGCCATCAGCTTGCACGGTGCCGTAATGAGCCAACGTAAAGTTATATTCCACACCGACCATAACATCTTTCATCGAGTGCATCAAAAAGGGAGCTATTCGTACCATCCGGTCGAGTAGCTCTTGTTGTTCGTAATAGAAGCCCCTCCCATATATGGTATAGTTTCCTTCCTGATTCTTATGCAATAAGGGCAACTGACTACCCAGATTTTGATGATAACCTGCAAATATACCGGTTTGCCACTTTTTGCCATAGCTTATGTTCAGCCAGGATGTGGATGATGTTAGGTTTGTAAAGCCGTAGCTATTGTCGCTTGGATTGTAGGTGCGTCCATATCCACCTATCATTATATGATCGCTCATATTATTTCCCAACACCGTTTTGGCTTTCAAGGCTAATAATCCCCGGCAATACTGAAGATAAGCTGCACCACTAAGAGAACTATGTAGTTCATCGCGTTCGGGCATAATACGTTTGTAATCGAGTGCCCCCCCCGCTGTAAATCCATCGATAGTGAACGATATACCGGCAAATAAATTGGGTGTAAGCGAGTTCTTCATATACACCGGACTGAAACCCAAGGGGCCGTTGGAACTGGTTTGCATTTGCCAGGTAGCTGCACTTGTTATAGTAAGTTCTTTTACAGGTGAATAGGTAGCCCGAACCTGTGGACTCCGGTTGAAGGGCTGAAAGGGTGAGCCTGCATTGAAGGATACCACCGTTGGGATCACATCACCAAACAAGGGATGCCAGGTCTGACCAATCAAGAGAGAAGACTTCTGCTTGTCGAAACGAACGTAGGCTTGTCGGATGCGAATAAGAAAATAAGAGCTGGATGCTCCTGCAAAATCGGATTCAATTTTTGCGCTCACCCGACTGCCTGCAAATCCTCCACCTTTTATATCAACACCCATGCGGGTGGCTATGCTCAACATTTCTGCCTGGGGAGTTGCATTGATGTCGTTTGTTGTTCCTGATGCTACAACGGGTTTAGGATAAAAATGAAAAATTCCGTCGAGCGTTTCCTCGTTAGTTCTTGAATTATAAAAGAAATCGTTGCGAATAAATCCGTAAAAGGTATAGGAGCGGTTGTTTTCAGCTTGTAAGTAAGTGGTGATAGCTATACAAAAGAGAATGCTTATTTTCTTCATACTAATGGAAAGACATAAATCAATAAAAATTCCCCCGGAAATTTTAACTTCCGGGGGAGTGAGAATAGAATGTAACTTATAAAATTGATTTTACCTGTTCGTATACATTTTTAGCAGTAAAACCGAGCTTTTCGTCGAGTACTTTGTATGGTGCCGAGAAACCAAACGATTCAAGACCAAATACTTTGCCACGGCTTCCTACCAATCCTTCCAGATTGACAGGCAGACCGGCAGTAAGACCAAATAGCTTAGCACCCTGAGGAAGAACTTCTTCCTGGTAAGTAGCAGGTTGCGAGCGGAAAAGTCCTTCGGAAGGAACCGAAACCAAACGAACTTTGATTCCATCGGCACGCAACAGGGCAGCTCCTTCGTAAAGGGTAGCCACTTCGGAGCCCGATGCCAACAATATGACATCCGGATTACCATCGCATTCCACTACATAGGCACCTTTGCCGGCTTTTACAGCATCTTCTTTGCGGGTAGTTTTGGTTGGTAAATCGTTAATATTCTGACGCGATAGAATCAAAGCTGTTGGAGTATGGGTATTCTCCAGAGCCATTTTCCATGCTACAGTTGTTTCTTCTACATCAGCAGGACGAAGAACCAACATCGAGTTATGACCTTTATGATTTTTGAGTTTCTCCATCAAACGAATCTGAGCTTCCTGCTCTACAGGTTCATGTGTAGGTCCGTCCTCACCAACACGGAAAGCGTCGTGTGACCAGATGAACTTTACAGGTTGTTCCATCAGGGCAGCCATACGCACAGCTGGCTTCATGTAATCGGAGAATACAAAGAAGGTTGCACAAGCAGGAATTACACCACCGTGAAGGCTCATACCAATGCTCAAACAAGCCATGGTGAGTTCGGCAACTCCAGCCTGCAGGAAGGAACCACTGAAATCATCCTTCGTAAATGCTTTCGTGTTTTTAAGGAAGCCATCGGTTTTGTCTGAGTTCGATAAGTCGGCCGATGCTACAATCATATTTTCTACTTGTTTTGCAAGTTCGCCCAATACGGTAGCTGACGCAGCGCGGGTCGATTGGTTGGGTTTCTGTACAATAGCTTCCCAGTTAACCTTGTTTTTACCTGAGAAGAAAAAGGCCAGTTTTTCGGCCAGTTGTGGATTAGCCATTGCCCAGGCTTTTTCAGCGGCATATTTTTCAGCTACAATCGCGCGGAGTTCCTGTGCACGTTTCCCGTATAGCTCTTCGGTTTCAGCGAAAATAACAAAGGGATTTTCAGGATTTCCACCCAGGTTTTTTATACTTTCTTCGTACGAAGCACCTGCCTCGCCCAGGGGCATACCGTGAGTGGCTGTCATGCGTTCAAAGCTGCTGCCATCGGCTTTACGGGCTCCTTTGCCCATAATGGTTTTTCCGATTATTAAAGTTGGACAACCGTTCGGTGTTTGTGCATCGGTAAGCGCCTTACGAATTTCAACCGCATTGTTACCATCTATAGTTGTTACATTCCAGCCCCAGGCTTTGTATTTCATTTCCACATCTTCGCTTGTAACCTCTTTGGTTTCGGTAGAAAGCTGGATGTCGTTCGAATCGTAGAACATTATCAGGTTGTCGAGTCCCAGGTGACCGGCCACACGACCTGCTCCCTGAGATATTTCTTCCTGGATACCTCCATCAGAGATAAAAGTGTAGATTTTTTGTCCTATCACTTCACCAAAACGGGCTTTTAGAAACTTCGCAGCAATAGCAGCACCAGCAGCGTACACATGTCCCTGCCCCAAAGGACCAGAAGTATTTTCCACACCACGCTGTACGTCTACTTCGGGGTGACCCGGAGTAGGAGAGCCCCACTGACGGAATTGTGCCAGTTCTGCCATAGTATATTTACCTGTGAGAGCAAGCACTGAATACAACATTGGCGACATATGGCCCGGATCGAGGAAGAAACGATCGCGGCCTGCCCAGGTAGGATTTTCGGGATCATACACCAAAAATTCGGAAAACAGCACGTTAATAAAGTCAGCACCACCCATGGCACCACCCGGGTGCCCCGATTTTGCTTTTTCAACCATTGAGGCAGCCAGCACACGGATATTGTCTGCGGCCCGGTTTAATGTTTCAATTGAGTTCATAGTAAAAAATATTTATTAAAATTGATATCCTATCATGTAATTAAAGGACCATACATTACCACCACTGAGACCATAGCCCGGTATTGTCAACGGTTGTAAAGCACCTGTTTCCGGTTGAATAATCTGATTTTTCATCCGTACTGTCCAACCCATAAGTACGTTTTTAAGCACTTCGATGCGAATGCCGGCAACCACCTCAAACCATAAACTGCTGTTTCTAAGATCTGTAAAATCCTGTAGAAAGTTTTGCCCGGTGTATTCATCCCGCACTTTCAGTTGTAGAATGTCGTAACCAAAATTTGTGAATCCCAGTCGTGCTCCCACCAGAAACCTGTTATTAGCCTCTTTAACGCTTTTTTGTTTTACCAGATTAAAATCAATACCCAGACGATAAAACAATCCGGACGCCATATAATCAGTTCCCGTGGCCATTTTGGTGTGCTGACCTTCATAGCCAAGTTCAACAACCGGATAGTATTTATTGAGTAAATTCATGCGGGCTGTAGCTTCGTATCGAAAGGTGCTGTTATCATTCAATAAATTTGTGATCAGTGGTACCAGATCGGCTTCTAAGTTAACTCCCTGCCATATAGCTATTTTTGCCGAATCGGACTTCACTGGCGCGATCTTCACTGAATCGGTTGCAACTTCCTGAGCTGAAACTGCAAAAGTGATGCTTATCGCAAGGATAAAACTAACGATATATCTGCAGATGTTGTACATTCTGATTGTTCACTGATTTAGCATTAATTTTAAGGCTTTTGCTCACTGCTCCTCTGATTAATACCGTATCAATCTGATGAGTATAAATCATTCCACATGCATAGGAAATAAAATAAGGCTGGGTGGTATGCAAAACGGTTAGTGTATCCCATTTTTCATTGAAACGAATGGCAAATTCGGTTGCTGTTCCCGAAGATTGCAAGGGTAATTCAACCTTGTTTAAACTTTTTGAATTGTTGTAGAAAATAGTTCCATCGGGTATGCCAACAACAGTAACGCTATCAACAATAGCCAGCGCCGAATTAACAGAGGAAAAGAAACCTACACGTAACACCACCCGGGTCTCCTCCCTGCATGTCTCGTTGTCGGATGTACACGAGACCAGTAATAAAAAGGTAGTCAGAAGTAGTAGTTCCTTTATTTTCATCCCTGTAAAAAAAGTTGTTGAGTTTCGTTCTTTAAAAGTGCCAGCGCTACGGAAGTTGGATTCTCTTCAGGCTCTGTATACATTCTGATAATTACTTCAGCGTACCTGTTAGCCGGATCATCTGGTTGAAAAAGACGGGCCGAGGTGTTAATCAGTTTGATGAGGTTGTCGTGAGTCGCCTTTACTGCCTCCCAAACTTCGGTACTTACATATATTTGCTGCGAAAGATTGTGATCAAATTCAGCACGTATGTGAGCCAGTAATTTAGTTTGAGCTTCCAAACAGGTCATTCCGGGTTGAATTACCTGAAGCATCATTGCCGATGGATGCGTACGTTCGAGCAATAAAGCCAGTCTTTCATAGGCCCGTAAACGAACCGGCGTAATCACCGGGTAATTTTTTTTGAGAAATTCAGCTTTGCGTCGCTTATCTTCATTCACCAGCATTTTGTCGAACAACAGGTAAGCTGTCATCATTACAATAAAGGCCGGAATAACTATTTTGAAGATTTCCATTTATAATTCTTTTTCAATGAGGTAGTTATTGCGTTCAGTGGAATTACGGGCGATAATTTCGCCTAAAAACCCGGTTAAAAACATCTGAGTACCCAGAATCATCGCCAGCAAAGCAATGTAAAAATACGGACTATCGGCAATGAGAGGGGCCGGAATATGGTTCATCAACGCATGAAGTTTCATTATCGCAACGCCCACAACAGCCAGAAAACCAACGATAAACATCAAACTTCCATACAAGCCAAAGAAGTGCATCGGTTTTTTGCCAAATCGTGATAAAAACCACAATGTCATTAAGTCGAGGTAGCCATTTACAAAGCGGTTCAGTCCAAACTTGGTGCTTCCAAATTCCCGTTTACGATGTTCCACCACTTTTTCTCCAATCTTTCTGAAGCCGGCATTTTTAGCCAGATAGGGAATATAACGATGCATTTCGCCATATACTTCGATGTTTTTTACGACTTCGATTTTGTAGGCCTTCAGTCCGCAATTCATATCGTGAAGCTTCAGTCCGGTTACTTTGCGGGCAGTAGCATTATACAGTTTCGAAGGCAAATTCTTCATCAGCTTCGAATCGAGTCGTTTCTTCTTCCATCCCGATACCAGATCATATCCTTCTTCAGTTATCATACGATACAATTCAGGAATTTCATCCGGACTATCCTGAAGATCGGCATCCATTGTAATCACTACATCGCCTTTAGCAGCCCTGAAGCCACAATACAAAGCAGGTGATTTGCCGTAATTGTTTCTGAATTTGATACCTCGAACACGATCGGATTTTTTACGGAGCTCTTCGATAACTTTCCACGATTCATCGATACTGCCATCGTTTATAAAGATTAGCTCGTAATCGAACTGGTTTTTCTGCATTACCTGATCGATCCATTCGAATAACTTAGGCAGCGATTCGGCTTCATTGTATAAAGGGACTACTATGGATAACTGCATATTGTAATCAATTGATGGTTGAATTACCCGGTTCTTCGTCGAATAAACCTCGTTTTTTTTGCACAATGCCGGCAATAATAAGTCCAAGGACAGTTCCTGAAAGTATGTTCACCCAAAGTGTTTGGAACGAATAGGGAGCAGGACGAAACTGTCGTTCCAGTTCTTCGTAATATTCTTCATCCATGTTCATATTCAAGCTCTCCAGCAGAGACCTGTTTTGTTCCATTTGCCGTACTCCTTCTTCAAACAGCTGTGGTAAAAATTCGGGATTTATATAGGACGTATAAATCATTTTAAATAAACCGGAAATGATACCTCCGAAAAAGAAGGTAAGTACAACGAAACTAACTACTTTCCAGTAATTGATGTAACCATCGTTGTGCTGATCGCGAAACTGGATAGACAGTTTATAACTTGCCCAGATGATAAAGGCGATTACCACGTATGTGAGTAGCATCAAAGCGGTAATACGGGAGGCCGAAAACAGGAAATTCACCGAAAACAACAAGCCCATGTAGAGTCCGTTGCGCATGGTAATCTTAAAAATATCTGATTGCATACCTTCGTTTTTAATCGGGTACAAATTTACGAAAAAAACCGCATTTATCAAGCTATTTTTTTCGAATTGGATTAAATTATCGGGCTAAACAGGCGAGCGAACGATTCTTTGATTTTTTGTCTTCTTTTTCGGTTGTTCCAATCGGCAAAACTTAGCTCCCTGCAGTTTCGGATGTCAGCGATAAATAACTGTTTAAGTGTCATTGCCGTGTCTTTGTCGTATATAAATGCATTGGCCTCAAAATTCTGGTTAAAGCTGCGCTCGTCAAGATTTGCTGAGCCAACTATGGAAATAAAATCGTCGGAAACAATGGCTTTGCTGTGAAGAAAACCTTTGGTGTAAAGATACACTTTCACGCCGGCTTCCAGAATTTCACCCATGTAGCTGAAGGTACAGGCATCCGAAAGCCGGGAGTCCGATCGTTCGGGAATCATTAGCCTGACATCAGTGCCACTTAGTGCAGCCGAAATTACCGCATTTAAAATTACATCGTTGGGGACGAAATAAGGTGTATGCATATACACATACTTATCGGCACTGATGATAGCTCTGGCAAATCCCTGCATAATGCTTTCCCAATCGGTATCCGGACCGCTGCTCACAACCTGAACGACATTTTCTTTACATTTCTCCGGTGTGGGATAATATTTGGGATCCGTTATCAGTTTTCGTTCCACAAAATACCAATCGGTAAGAAACTGTGACTGCAATCCATGTACAGCCGCTCCCTCCATACGAATAAAGGTATCGCGCCATTTACCGAGAGTATTTCCAAAAAGATAGCGGTCGGCAAAATTCAATCCGCCGGTAAAACCGTATTTCCCATCTACAATTAAAATTTTACGGTGATTGCGGAAGTTGATTTTACTACGCCGTAAACGGAGTCGCAAGGGCAGGAAAGGTCGTACATATACACCGGCTTCCCGTAGCGATTTCAGGTAGTTACGGGTGAGTCCGAAACTTCCCAGGTAATCGTAAATCATTCGTACACGAACTCCTGATTGCGCTTTGCGAATCAGTAACTTACGCAGCTCGTTGGAAATACGGTCATCTTCAAAAATGAAAAATTCGATATGAATGTGTGATTTAGCGGCTTCCATGGCTTCGAACATAGCCCTGAAGGTATTTGTTCCATCCGAAAGAACCTCGATTTTATTGTATGCATAAGCAGCTGCATCACTGTTTTTATGGAGTAAACGGATCAGATTCAGGTGATTGCTGTGCGTTACAAAATCGGAATAGTCTTCGGGATGCAATTCGGTGGCAGGTGCCGGTGTGTTATGGCGTACACTTTTTTTAGAAATAATTTTTTGCTTGCGGTAGTTCTGTCCAATTACAAGATACAAAAACACACCAATAAACGGTAAAAAAACCAGTACCATAATCCATGATAAAGATCGTACCGAATTGCGGTTTTCGAGCAGTATCACCGAAATGGAGCTGACTACCGTGTAAAGGTAAACTACCAATAATGATATAAATAGGATGGGACTCATTTACATCGAATCAAAACTTTTTAGATCTGTTCACATAATCAATCCATTGGTGTCCTTCAACGGTACACGAACGTTCTACCAAAACGCCTGTGGCAGGAGCTGCAACTCCATCTCCCAGTTCGACAGGCGAAATTTCCACATGGGCTTCATCCCACAAGCCACTACTGATGAAACTCTTCAGCAGTTGACTTCCTCCTTCGACCAAAACTGAATGAATATTTTTTTCAGACAGAATCTGCAGGATATTCCGAATCAAGCCATCATCAAATGGAAGTGTAATATATTCAAGTTTTTCTGAAGTTAACTTGTTTGTCTGCTCTGTAAATACCAATGTACGCACAGATTGATCCAGAAGATGGTAATTTTCAGGGATGCGACCCGTACGATCGATAGTGACCCGCACCGGATTTTTCCCCGACCACCGCCGTACACTCAGGTTGGGATTATCCAACACTGCAGTATTGGTGCTCACCATAATTGCCTGATTCTGCGCCCTGTATTTATGGGTGAATTGTTTGGTAAGCAAATTCGAAATCAGCACAGGACCATCGCCGGGTTCCTTTCTGTTAACATCGATAAATCCATCTCGTGTTTGTGCCCATTTCAGTAAAACAAAGGGACGGTTTTCCCGTTGCCAAATGAAAAATCGTTTATTCAACTCAACGCATTCCTTTTCAAGAACACCCACCTCAACTTCGATTCCAGCCTCACGCATTAGTTGAATACCGCGACCAGAAACTTTGGGATTAGGATCAAGGGTGCCAATTACAACCCGTGGAATTCCGGATGTAATAATCAGATTAGCACAGGGAGGTGTTTTCCCGAAATGTGAACATGGTTCCAGGTTGACGTATAAGGTGGATTCCCGAAGAAGCTCTTTTTCAGTTACTGAGTTGATGGCATTGGGTTCGGCATGGGCCTCGCCATACCGTTGATGATAGCCTTCACCAATAATCCTGTCGTTGTAAACCACCACTGCACCCACCATGGGATTGGGAGCTGTAAAACCATTACCGATACGGGCCATTTGAAGGCATCGGTACATATATTTCTCGTCGTAAATCATTTTCATTATCTTTGCAGGCTATGAATAAGGCTCAACAACTTATCACCAACGAATTATACGGCATCTATACCGAACAGGAACTTAAGTCGGTATCGAGGCTGTTGTTGTCGCACGTCACAGGACTCAGTTTTACTGGTTTAATCCTTAACAAAAATACTACTTTTTCTGATAATCAGTGGTATGATTTAAAAAAATTGCTTGACTTGCTTAAAACAGGAATGCCAGTCCAGTATGTATTGGGCGAAACTGAATTTTGCGGATTGAAATTTAACGTAGGTGAGGGGGTACTGATTCCGCGACCAGAAACAGAGGAATTAGTGGAATGGTCACTGGCTGAATTGCCTCCCAATGCTAATGTTCTCGATATTGGAACAGGAAGTGGATGTATTGCAGTGGCTTTAAAGTATATGCGGCCCGATTGCTCTGTTTGGGCCTTTGACCTTTCTCCCGAAGCCCTGAGTATGGCAATTGAAAATGCCCGTTTAAATCAAACTCAGGTGCATTTTTTTCAGGCTGATGTTCTGAAGGATACGCTTCCCGACCAAGCCTGGAACCTGATAATTAGTAATCCTCCATATATTCCCCGCTCCGAAAGCAGTAAAATGGAGGTCAGGGTAAAAGAATTTGAGCCGGAACTGGCCTTGTTTGTCCCCGATGGAAATCCTTTGCTGTTTTACCGCGTAATTGCGGAAAAAGCGTATGAATCCCTGGCTCAGAATGGTGTGTTGATGTTCGAAATCCACCGCTCATTTGCCGATAAATGTGTACAGTTGATTACAGCTACAGGATTTCAGGATGTGCAGGTAAAAAAAGATTTGGCAGGCAACGACCGTATGATTCTTGCACGTAAAATTTAATACGGATTAAACCATTGACTGCTATTTTAGTCAGAAAATGCGTTGTCTATTTTCAATAAATAAGTTTATTTTTAGATGGAAGTTGAAGATCAGGACCTGATCAATCGTTTAATGGCACCGACAACCCGTGCGTCGGCCTTCTCGGTAGTTGTGCGAACCTACCAGGAAAGGCTCTATTGGCACATCCGCAAAATGGTGCTTTCACACGAAGATGCCAAC
>JANJXE010000240.1 GCA_024709185.1 Paludibacter sp. | reverse complement strand
AACCCCGATGTGGAACTACAACCTGTAATCGTTGAGGAATTATTGAGGTATATGGAACAACATCCGCAAATTGGACAGCTGATGCCCAATATAATTTATCCCGATGGATCCTTACAGTATTTATGTAAACTCCTTCCCACCCCACTCGATTTGTTTGGAAGGCGGTTTCTACCATCATCAATCATCCGTAAGAGAATGGAGCGATTCGAAATGCGCAGTACCGGTTATAAGGATATCATGGAAGTTCCCTATCTTTCAGGCTGCTTTATGCTACTCAGAACCAGTGCACTTAAAGAAACCGGACTCTTCGATGAACGTTTCTTTATGTATCCGGAAGACATCGATTTGACACGAAGGATGCACAAAAGGTATAAAACAATTTTTTATCCGAAAGTAAGTGTTATTCATCACCATGAACAAAGTTCCTATTCAAGCAAAAAGATGCTGATGATTCATAGTATCAATCTCATACGTTATTTCAATAAATGGGGATGGAGTTTCGACCCGGAAAGAAAACAAATTAATCAACGCATTATACAACTCAATAAGTTATGAATTTCAGTTTTATAGAAATCACCAGTGCCTTTATGGTACTTTTTGCAATTATTGATATTCTTGGTTCTATTCCAATTATTCTGAATCTTCAGAAAAAGCATAAAAATATGCATGCGTTGGCTGCCAGTGCTATTGCGTTGCTCATTCTGATTGTGTTTTTATTTACAGGGGAAGGTATTCTGCGTTTATTCAGTGTCGATATTCGTTCGTTTGCCGTGGCCGGATCACTTGTAATCTTCCTGTTTGCAATTGAAATGATACTCGACATCGAGATTTTCCGGAACCACGGTCCGCAAAGCAGTTCGGCCTTTGTACCTCTGGCTTTTCCATTGATAGCCGGACCAGGATCCTTTACAACCCTGCTATCATTGCGGGCTGAATATCACACCGAAAACATTCTGGTGGCTTTGTTTCTGAATCTCCTGGTGGTTTACCTTGTGCTGAAGGCTACCAAACGCATCGAAAAACTCATCGGAGAAGGTGGAATATATATCCTCCGGAAATTTTTCGGAATCATCCTGTTGGCAATTTCTGTAAAACTATTCACTACCAATATCAGCTACCTGCTGTAGACGTCAATAGCTAAAACGGCCGTATTCACTTTCAATCACCAGTTCACGGGTGGTTGAATCTTCGACATGTCCTACAATCTGAGCATCAATACCAAAGGCAAGTGATATATCGATGATGCGTTGGGCATGTTCGGGTGCCAGGTAGAATTCCATTCTGTGCCCCATGTTGAATACTTTATACATCTCCTGCCACGATGTACCTGATTCTTCCTGAATCATCCGGAACAAAGGAGGTACCGGAAAAAGATTATTTTTTACCACCTTCAGCTCGTCAATAAAATGAAGAATCTTTGTTTGGGCACCTCCGGAGCAATGCACCATACCATGAATCAACGAACGCATCTCTTCCAGTATAGCTTTCACTACAGGCGCGTAAGTACGTGTAGGTGAAAGAACTAACTTCCCAGCGTTCAAAGGTGAACCTTCTACGATATCGGTGAGTTTGCGGCTTCCCGAATAAGCCAGTTCTAACGGAATTTCCGGATTATAACTTTCAGGATATTTTTGAGCCAGGTAGTTAGCAAACACATCGTGACGGGCCGAAGTAAGTCCGTTACTGCCCATTCCCCCGTTGTATTCATGTTCGTAAGTAGCTTTTCCCGAGGAGGATAAACCTACAATCACATCCCCCGGACGAATATTCGCATTATCAATTACTTCGGAACGTTTCATCCGGCAGGTCACTGTACTATCGACAATAATAGTACGAACCACATCACCCACATCAGCAGTTTCGCCACCAGTAGGATAAATTCGTACACCCAGTGAAGCAAGTTCTTCAACCAGCTCATTTGTTCCGTTGATAATAGCTGAAATCACCTCCCCGGGTATCAGGTTTTTATTGCGGCCAATGGTCGATGAAAGCAGGATATTATCAGTGGCCCCCACACATAGCAAATCATCCACATTCATAATCAGCGCATCCTGAGCAATTCCTTTCCATACCGACAAATCGCCGGTTTCCTTCCAGTAAACATAGGCCAGCGACGATTTGGTTCCGGCACCATCGGCATGCATAATGAGGCAATATTCCGGATCATTGCCCAGGTAATCAGGAATAATCTTACAAAATGCCTTAGGAAAAATGCCTTTATCGATATTCTTAATGGCATTGTGCACATCTTCTTTCGAAGCCGAAACTCCTCTTAAATTATACCGTTGGTCGCTCATAATAAAAAAACTTATAGTCTGCCGTTAGCAGTGATCAGTTGTAAAATATGTTGATTAATATCGGTTGCCTTCACTAAGTCCTCGAGATAAATATGCATTCTATAGCACCAGAAATTACGCGGATTGCTGGGCACATTGATGCGCTCCGACAATGGATTCTCGTGCGCATACTTTTCGTCTATGGCCATCCAGTCCTGCCAGGGCAGAATAATAAGCATGGATGGAGATTCAAGATGCTGATTCACAATGCGTTCGGCAATCCAGGGTTCGCATTTTTCGGGAGCAGGGCCTTGCAAGCCCAACGCTCTGTTGTAGAAGCGCTGTGTTATGGTATGATCTTCGAGCCACCAGGCCCGCACTGGATTCATATCGTGGGTTGAAGTGGTACACACAGAAAGATACGGAGCGTCGCAGGGCATTGCAAACTCATGATGCGGTTTTTTTGGCATCCGCTGAATCTCTAGACTCAAAATTTCGAGTTGACGCATTACTTCTGGAACCGAATCGGGCACCATACCCAAATCCTCTCCACAAACCAGCATATTGGTTGCCGACAGCAAGGCGGGCAGCTTCTTAAGAGCTTGTTTTTTCCAGAATTCATTGTGACGGTGATAAAAATAGTCGACATAAATACTATCCAGTGTACGGCGCATTGATTCGGATAAATCGCGGAAAGTAGCTGAACTATGCATAGAAATACGCGGATGAAAACGGTCGGGTTGACGGGCATCCCTCAGGAAAAGCACTTCACAATGCAACTTATACAAGCCATCACGAATCAGCACATCCTTGGTACTGAAATTATATCCCAGGGAGGTAAAATGATGCTCAACCTTGCGTTGGGTATTAAATTTCTCTTTGAATTTATACCGTTGCCAGCCATCTTTTTCGAAATAAACCCGCACTGCTTCGTCGTAATACTGACCAAAAACTGCCTGCAGCACATGTTCCTGCAAATAGGGTTTGAGAAAACGGTCTTCCTCCCAGCGCAGTCCTTTTGCCTCCAATTCACTGATTGTGAATGGAAGTGAAGGATTGAAGGTACCCGTCAATCCCCAAACTGCATCCTGTGGGATTTCCCAAATGCGGAAAAAGCCAAGAATATGATCAATTCGATAGGCATCAAAATATTCAGCCAGTTTTTTAAAACGATTTTTCCACCACAAATAATTATCCTGTTCCATTCGTTCCCAATTGTAAGTTGGAAAGCCCCAGTTTTGGCCTGTTTCCGAAAAATCATCGGGGGGAGCACCAGCCTGCATAGAGGTATTGAACATTTCAGGATTCATCCAGGCATCCACACTGCGCGGACTAACTCCAATCGGGATATCACCCTTGATGCAAATACCCCGGGAACGGGCATAATCATGTACCTCGGATAATTGTTTATCAAGGTGATACTGAAGAAAATAGAAGAAGGCAATATCGTAATATGATTCGCTTGAAACCGATGCCAGCACATCCACATTTTCGCGATTATACACTGAATATTCAGGCCAGGTATGAAACTCTGGAGTACCAAATTTATCACGCAAAAAGGAAAACACAGCATACGGGACCAGCCATTCCTTATTTTTATCAAAGAAAAGACAAAATTCCTCGCTTTTAAACACTTTAGCTCCTGATTCAGCATATACTTCTTTAAGGTATTCCCATTTAGCATCCATCACCACCTGATAATCAGCAAAGGTTTTGGCATTAAACTCCTTTTTGCGGGCTGTGAAATATGCTTTACGCCCTGGATCCTTCAACTTACCTACTGCCTCAAGATTGAGATAAACCGGATGAAGTGCATACACCGATACTGCGTTGTAGGGATACGAATCGTAATTGCTGTGATACAATATGGTATCGTTAATGGGCAGGGTTTGAATCATTTTCTGTCCGGTGCAAACTGCCCAGTCAGTCATGAGCTTTAAATCGTAGAATTCACCAATGCCAAAGCTTTTTTTACTTCGTAGCGAAAATACTGGAATAGCGACCCCGGCTGCACGCCAGGGAGCAATGGTTCGTAGAAAATGCTCATCGGTAACCACTGTCAGGGATTTTTTATCGGCTGTTTGCAGAACGCGATTAGGGCCACCTCCCCAGGCCAGTACTTCATCAGTTGCCGTATCAACCAGTAAATACTTATATTCCAGCGGAAATTTTATCTCATCTACCGACAATCCAACCGACCACAGAGGAAAGTTTTCACCAGTTAGGCGAACCTTTTTAGTAACATCCCAGTTGCCCAGACATTCCTGATTTCCTACAATTGCAAAATGACGATGGGATTCTACCTGTAGACAATGCACCTGTAACACCAGGGAAGCATCTGCCGGTAAAGCATCTGTATATGTATCGTTTGCAATATCACGCTTAAAGTAGCAATCCCTGAAAACCAACGACCCGAATGCACTATCTCCGTTAGGGCTCCTCCAGGAATCTACAATCCGTATGTCTTTTTTGTGAGTGGGGATGGGCAGCTTTCTATAATCACCCGACTCTCTCACAACTGTCGCTTCAGTATTTTTCAGTTCATACTGATATTCAATGAGTTCAACTTCTGGTGAAAGTCTGAGATCTGCTTTCCAGATAAAGCCTGCATCGCAAAACATCTCCTTTGTATGTTCAGAAATGATACCATCGGAATTGATAAAGCGTAAAAGCAGGGTGAGGCTTTCGCCCCATTTGGTGATAAAATGTATGGAAAAGTGTATCGACATGACTGTTTAATTTATTTTTTACAAATTTACAGAAAACTGAATTTCCCTGAACGTTGTAAAAAGAAATGTCCCGAAATCTTACCGAAAACGTTTGTTAAGAAAAAAAGCTATCCGTTACAGGATAGCTTTTTCGGAGGTACTTGGCGGATTCGAACCGCCGTAGACGGTTTTGCAGACCGGTGCCTAACCACTCGGCCAAAGTACCAATGTTTCGGCGTGCAAAGATAATACTTTTTTTCAATAAAAAACCCGTACACTTTAAAAAATGTACAGGTTGTAGTGCTTTACAAGTCTTAACTCAGACTTCAACTATCGGGTCTGACCCTGTCCTTCAACTTTGGGAAACCGATCAGGAATACGCTGAACCAGCTGACGCTGATAGGCTTTTTCGGCATGAAACAATTTGTTGATTGTTTCAGCATCAAGCACTTTCTTCAATTTAAGATAATACTCTTTTTGTAAACGTGCTTTAGTCAGTTCAGCTTCTACCATCGCATCGTTGATGGTCTCAAAATCCACTTTCTGTTGTGGCTGCCTGCGTCGTTGTATTCGAAAAATCTCACGATTACCAGCATACAATTGCCAGATTTGCTCTTCGTATTCCAGAAATAGTGAATGTACCTTTGCTTCATCAACACCATTTAATGCAACTTGTGTTGATAAAAAATCCCATTTTCGGGCAAAAACATTCTCTTTGGACGTACGATTTGATCCGGGTTGAGCAAATAGCATTACAGAACTGAATATCAATAACGCCAGATAGAAATGCCTGTTCATAGTAATTTATTTTTTATCGTGTGAGTTTACAGATTCTTCCTTTAAACCCACTTCATCGAAATAATATTCGTAGTAGAGCGATTGATCGAGTTGCGAAAGCACATAAGCCTCGTATTGCTCGTCCTGCTCCAGGGTATTGGTACGATGTACCTGAAGCAGCACATTTCCGATTACAAGTAATCCAACAAACATGGCTGCCATGTACAACCAGGGCTTCATCATCCGCTTTACAGGAACAGACCGTGGTGTAAGCTGCTCCTCCATACGGGCAGCAAAGTCTTCGAAATAGTTTTCCGGAACTGTAAATGGTAATTTAGGTTCCATTTCGTCAAACTTGTATGTATTTTTTGTTTCCATATTGTAAATCAACTTCCTTTTGACTGACAGTTATAGTTAAGGTTTAATCCTTAACTGTTAAAATTTAGTTTTCCTGTTCCAGAAATTTTTCAATTTTTCTTACTGCATGATGGTAGGAGGCTTTTAGGGCACCTACCGACGTTTGCAGAATTTCCTCCATCTGATCATAGGTCAGATTGTCAAAATATTTCATGTTAAAAACAAGGCGTTGCTTTTCAGGCAGACCGAGAATAGCTTCCTGTAGTTTCATATGTGCTTCATCACCATTAAAGAAGCTATCGGCATGTAACTGATTGATTAGAAGCTGCTCTTCAAGCGCGTTGCTGGAGTTGATGAGACCGAGGAAGCCAGCGAGAAGCAAAGTCATCATCGCCGCAGCAA
>JANJXE010000208.1 GCA_024709185.1 Paludibacter sp. | reverse complement strand
ACATTTTTAAAATCAGGTTCCAGCAGCCCTCCGATCTGCCTGAGGTGAGCTGTACAGGCCTGTTCCATTTCCACCTGAACAGCCCGGTTGCGCGGATCTACATAATCGAACTGCTTTTCGCCACTTTTGCGAAGGTCGTTTTCAACTTCAGCATATAGCAATTCGTTGATATGAACCAATTCTCCCTGTTGTGAAAGGCGCAAACGCAAATCGTAAAAACCAGCATACTGATAACTTACATTCATTTCCAACACTGCTTTTTTGAAGGAAGATGCAGGGATCATCCATACAGAACCAAAATTAAAATCATCGCGAAGGCTCCCTTCCTGATAATCATTGACCGGATGTGAACTCCGCACTCCGTTGATAATACGGTAATAATCGGAATAAACCATCACAGCACCTGTATCACCAGCAATACGCGTCATGCGGTCGAGTGCAAACTGTCCGAGCTCAAGGGCTGTATTTTTAACACTCAGCATTACATAGTCCGATTTCACCACGGATGCAATCTTCCGAAGTGTTTCTGTACCTGTAAGGGCATCCACCTGAAGCACCCGGGCCTTTGTTCCGGGATTAAAATCGATGGTTGAAAGAAAAAACAGGTTCGATGCAAGCGGACATTCCGCGAACTGCTTCGAGAGTTCCAGAGCTAATGCAGCATCCTGGCAGGGGACAAAACAATCAATAGTAGTCATGTTGTTAGATTTTTCTGAATTAATGCCCAAAGATACACAAACATCTAAAAAAAATTCTTAGGTTTGCATAAAAATTTACTTTAAAAACAAGCATGAAATTAATAGCCGATAGCGGGTCGACCCGTACCACCTGGCAGGTGAGCGATCGATTCATCTGTATTAAAGAGCATTCCACAACTGGTATCAACCCATTTTATCAGTCCGAAGCAGAAATTGCAGAATTAATCAGCGAGCAGCTCGCAACTGCATTGACAGCCTATCCGATTGACGAAATCTTTTTTTACGGTGCAGGATGCGCTTTCGATGATAAGAAAAAAATGGTGGCAAATGCCCTGAAGGCTTCATATCCGGAAGCTCAGATTTCAGTTGAAAGTGATTTGTTGGGTGCTGCCCGCGGTTTATTCGGTCATGAAAAAGGCATTGCCTGCATCCTGGGTACAGGTTCCAATTCATGTGAATACGATGGTAATTCAATTGTAAAAAACGTTTCCCCACTGGGTTTTATACTTGGTGACGAAGGTAGTGGCGCTGTTCTTGGTAAGTTATTTATCGGCGATTGTCTGAAAAACCAGCTTCCTGAATGGATAAAGGAAAAGTTCCTTGATGAATATGAACTTACTCCGGCCATCATTCTTGAAAGAGTATACAAAAAGCCTTTCCCCAATCGTTTTCTGGCTTCATTTACTCCATTTCTTTCGGCCCACCTCGAAGAGCCGGCTATTTTCAATCTGGTGTACGATGCCTTCGATGGGTTTATCGTACGTAACCTGCTGCAATACAACACAACCGAACTTCCGATTGGATGTATAGGTTCCATTGCCTGGTATTTCAGGGATGTGCTCGAAATAGCTGCCGCTGAACACCAGCTAAGCATTTCATCTATCGAAAAAAATCCGGTAGAAGGGCTGGTTAAATTTCATGGTTAGAATATATTATTCTGAAAGATAACGGAAAGCCTTACCAAGCCCGTTGATGATATCACCTGCCATGAGTGACTCCTCCGATTCGTGCTCCAACGCCAGGTCGGCCGACAGACCATGCAGGTAAACCCCTAATCTGGCTGCCTTTAGCGAATCATAACCCTGCGCCATCAGTGAGCCAATAATGCCGGTGAGCACATCGCCGGAACCTGCTGTTGCCATACCCGGGTTACCGGTACTGTTGAAAAAGATACGACCATCGGGGGCTACCACTTTTGTAAATGCCCCTTTCATGACCAGTATAATATTGTAGCGCGCTGCCACTTCCACTGCTTTTTCGAGCCGGTGGAAGGAATTCACACTATCACCAAACATCCGTATAAATTCTTTGGGATGCGGTGTAAGCACACTTCCTGAAGGTAACTGCTCCAGCATTGCCGGATGAGAAGCCATAATATTCAGTGCATCGGCATCAAACACACAGGGTTCCTTTAAATGATTCAACAGCATCTGCATCATCTCGACAGTGGAAGTGCGTGTACCGATACCACATCCCACCGCCAGCGCATCGTACCGATAGGAATGATAAAATTCGGATACGCAATCCGCATTCCTGTCGGCCTCAAACATCACTTCAGGAGCTATAGTCTGAACGATACAACGATTGCCCTCCGGACCATGAAGGGTAAGTAAACCCACACCACTTCGCAAGGCCGCCTTTGAAGCTAAAATGGATGCACCAGCCATTCCTTTACTTCCGGCCACGATAGCTAAATGCCCGAAATTACCTTTGTGCGCAAAACGACTTCTCCTGCGCAGCAATGGCCGCATAGCTTCGGCATCCATAAAGTGCCAGTGAGTATCCATTTCATTTATTCCGGCAGGATGTAACCCAATATCCAGCACTTTCCATCTGCCTACAAACGGTTCGTTTTCAATAAAAAAGAAGGCTATCTTCGGAAATTGTAATGTAAATGTTAAATCAGCTTTTACCGTAACATCGGTAATACGATGATAACTATCGACATTCAGTCCCGAAGGTACATCGATAGCAATCACTTTATTAGGCAAATCGTTTATAAAATGAATTATCCGGGCAAAAGTTCCTGTAACAGGCCGATTGAGACCCGATCCAAAAATTCCGTCAATGATGATCTGATCTTCATCGGGTACAGGAAGTACAAGCTTTTCATCTGCATATTCTGTCAACACTTCAGGAAACTCATCCATGAGCCGCTGCCAGTTAACCGCACAATCGGACGAGAGGGATGATCCTGCAATTAAATGCGCCTGCACCTGATAACCCTGTTCG
>JANJXE010000314.1 GCA_024709185.1 Paludibacter sp. | reverse complement strand
CAGAGTCGAGGGGATTGGGCACCTGCATGCTGGGCGCCATTCATCCGCTAATTCAAAATGGCAAAAAAGCACAGCAGTTCAGAGAAAAACACGGAATACGGTATAAAAGCCGCGAAGGTTTGTTTGGGGGGGTTGGCTATCCGGCGGTACAGTATAAAAAGGGAATACGGCGAAGTTTTGCATCGGTAAACTGAGATATTATCATCGCTTTTTTATTTTAATGCCTGATATATCAAATAATTCACTTACTTTTGTGCTGAAATATCAGTTGTTATGAAATCAAAAGGAACCAGTTTTATTCAGAAGCAGAAAAACATCCTTACCACATTGGGTGAGAATTTAAAGTTAGCCCGTCTACGCCGAAAGCTATCCATTCGCTCTATGGCCGAGCGGGCTGGTATTGCAGTATCTACCATGGGAAATATTGAAGCGGGTTCACCATCGGTTTCATTGGGTAATTATTTACAGGTATTATCTGTTTTACGGCTTGAAGATGATTTGTTATTAATAGCAGACAAAGATCCGATTGGCCGACAGATACAGGATGCCGGACTAATTGTTAAAAAAAGAGCTCCTAAAAAGAAAGAAACTCCATCTGTTATTGAACATGTAATTGACAAAGGGAATTCCTTAAAACCTGAATTTGAATAAGTTTTATGAAACAGAATAAGGAAATACGTGTTTATGCCGATTGGTACATGTTCGACTCACCTCAATTGATAGGGAAGTTGTATTATACTTCTCTTCGTGGCAAAGCGGTGTATTCTTTTGAATATGATGATGAATGGATAAAGAGTGGTATTTCGATTGATCCGGAATTGCCTCTTTTCAAAGGCGTACATTATGCATCATCAAACGACAATTTTGGCATTTTCAAGGATTCTTCGCCTGATAGATGGGGGCAGCTGTTGATGAAACGCCGGGAAATACTATTGTCCAAAATTGAGAAAACGGAACCCCGTACTTTAGTCGGAATTGATTTCTTAGTAGGTGTACATGATAGTCACCGCATGGGTGGACTCCGTTTAAAAGAAAGTGATGAGGATGACTTTCTGAGTAATGATGAACGGCTGGCTGCTCCACCCTGGACTTCATTAAGGGATCTTGATTATGCAGTACAGCAATATGAAAAAAATGCTGACGAATTAGATGAAGCATCGCTAAAATGGATTAATCAACTTATTGCTCCCGGTTCATCGCTGGGTGGCGCTCGTCCAAAAGCAGATGTTGTGGACACAAGAGGAAAACAATGGATCGCAAAATTTCCAGGCAATAATGATGATTCAGATGTAGGATTATGGGAAATGGTGGTACACGAACTGGCTATTCAGTCCAAAATTACGGTTCCCAATGCCTTAGTTAAAAAACTGGCTTCTCCTTATCATACTTATTTGTCGCAACGTTTCGACAGGACAGAAGACAACAAACGGATTCACTTTGCTTCAGCGATGACATTGTTACAGCGCAAGGATGGAGATGACGCAGACAGTGGTGTAAGTTACCTGGATTTAGTTGGGTTAATAAAATCTATCTGTGAAGATGTAACTGCAAACCTCGGGGAACTTTTCCGCAGAGTGCTTTTTTCTGTTTGTGTTTCTAATACCGATGATCATCTTCGAAATCATGGATTTCTTTTTACAGAAGCTGGATGGACATTATCGCCCGCATTTGATATCAATGCAAATGAAACAGGCACAGGTCTTAAACTAAATATTGATGAAGAGGATAACTCGTTGGATATTGATTTGGTGATGAAAACGGCTCCTTATTATTTATTGTCCGAAAAGCGTGCTTCAGAAATAAAAGATGAAGTTATAAAGGCGGTTTCTAACTGGAGAAAAGTTGCTGAAAGCTACAAGATTTCTCCTTCTGAAATTGAGAGGAAAGCAAAAGCTTTTTATTAAGCAAAGTGGTTATTATACCATTTTGCACCATTATCAAATAAGTTGATAATGGTGCAAAAAAGTAAGAATAATTATATTTAACAATTCACAGGGCATAATGTCGAACCCGCGTCCAATCTTCAGCCCCACCCATTAATCATTAATCACAGCTGAATATTTAATTGAGCCGCAATTTCCTGATTGGTGCGGTTTTCGGATCGGCTAAGTTGAAACACTTCCCTGCATTTATCCGGTAATGCCATCACAGCCTCCTGAATAAGATGATACAGCTCGTCGGTTTCGAGGCTCATCACATTGGTTTCGGCCACATCGAAGTCGGTATCTTCAAGGCTGATGGTGAGTTTCTTCTGCCGTAATGTATTCAGGCATTTATTGCGGGCAGCCTGAAACAGGTAGGCTTTTAGCGACAATTGAATTTGGAGTGTTTTCCGGTTTTCCCACACATAGGTAAAAATATCGAGCGCCAGCTCCTCAACGATGGTCGTTTCGCGGATATACAGATGCATAAAGCGACACAAGGGCGTAAAATAGGATTCAAACAAATGTCTGAAAGCCAGTTTATCACCTTCGCGAATTAAATTCAGAAGAAGTATGTCATCCTCGTTTGAGCTCACTTTGCAGAAGAATAAGTGAGCAAAGATAATTAATTTTCAACGAAGAGGAAGGACAATCATTTTTTTTACTCCCAACGGAAGCACTGTCTTTCCTGCCAGGTCGTTGATAATAATTGCAGCCATCATATACCACGCACACAACGCGCAAATAATCAGAACGATAGCTGCGGATACCTTCAGTTGTGGAAATCCAAAATGCTCCAGAACCAGTAAAATAAATCCGATTTCAAGGAAGATAAAGGTAATGGTCATGGCTTTGTGAACGCGCAATGAGGCGATTAACATGATCATTGTGTAGAGTCCCCAAACCAGTAAATAGTAACCCAAATCTTCGCCGGTGGACGGATAAATCTCAAAGTGATTGAATATCTTGATGATACTTAAACCAATCCAAAATGCTCCATAAGAAACGAAGGCAGAGTAACCGAAACTATTTCCGACTTTCTGCTCCTGAAAACCAGCTATCAGCTGAGCAAGTCCACCAAAAATAATTCCCATTCCCACTACCGGACCCCAACCCACTAATCCAAGATTGTGTAACTGCAACAACAAAGTTGTTAAACCAAAACCGGCCAAACCCACAACCGCAGGATTCGCATTCTTCTTTTCCATGTGTGATAAAACTGTTAAAAATTTGAAGGCGCAAAAGTACTAAAATGTTTTCAATATTTAGCACTACAATGTATTGTTAGAATCAATTGCTGAAGTGATTAGTTTTTTTCGCATTCCACACTAACAACGCCACCAATGCTGATAATACCGTTGCTCCCAGCCAAAAAAACCGCGCGATTGAAAAATCGTAGGAAATGATTTCATCTACAATTACTTTTTTATCGCTGATTAAAAATCCACTGATGAGTTCCTGCAAGCCTGCGCCAACATAACTTGCAATGCCGATTAAACCCATGGTTGCACCGGTTGCTTGCTTGGGAACGATGTCGATGGCCATCAAACCACCCAGAAAAGTAATGAGAATACCGATTGCAAAACCATGTACCAGCATGGCAGCTGAATCTATCCACACATTTCCATTTGGATAAAATAAGAATACGGAGACTGAGAGGATGTTCAAAATACCTGCAAGCAATGCCGGGATATTACGACTTCCCCTAAAAAACTTATCGGAAATCAGTCCGGAAATGGCCGTGCCAACAATCCCTGTGATGGCAGTTAAACCAATCATTTGTCCGGCCTCTAAGAGTCCGTAACCCTTTTCAGCCTGGGCGTAGAATATTCCCCAGCTCTCGATAGCATAGCGACTAATGTACATCAACGCGCTGGAAAGTGCTATCAGCCAAATGTATGGATTTTTTACGATCGCCTTTTGAGCCGCTCTGACTGATTCGTCGTTCTTGTCAGACGTTTTGCTATCGGAAGTTTTGCATCCAACCGATGGCAGGCCTTTGCTCTCGGGACTATCGTGCAGGAAAATCAACACCATGACTGCACCCAGGATTCCGGCTACGCCGGCTCCCCGGAATCCCCATTGCCAGCCGCCGATTCCAATGAGGAAAGGCAGTAGGGTAAAGGTGATTGCTTTACCAATGTTATGACTGGCGCTCCAGATGCCATAGTAGGTTCCCCGCACTTCGGGACTAAACCAACGGGTGAGGGCAACCACGCTGGGTGCAGCTCCCAACGACTGAAACCAACCGTTTAATCCCCACAGAATAATGAATACTATGAATAATGGAAATGCTCCCAGGGCTAAATTAATAAGCGCACTAATCAGCAATCCGGTAGCAATGAACCGATTGATATTGGTGCTGTCGGAGAAAATTCCGTTTATTAATTTGCCCACAGCGTAGGTAAAAAACAAGGCTGCACCAACTTGTCCCAGTTCTGATTCGGTAAGTACACCTGCTTCTACCAATGGTGTTTTCACAACACTCAGACTCAGGCGGCAAACGTAAAACAGGGCATACCCTAAGGTTGCCGAGAGAAATACGCTGTAACGGTAGGTAAACATTTTTTTCTTAACTGTACGTTCATCGTCGAGCACAGGACGATGAGCAGCCGGAGTATAAAAATTCCGAATGAATTTCAACATAAACTTCAAAAATGGTTTTTAAATTAGGAGCGAATCAACCAGGGATTAGAACGACCGAACTTATTTTTTCCAGCCTTTTTTCTTCAGATAATCAATAAGCATTTGTGGGCGGTCGGTCTGAATAATGCGTGCACCCAGGGTTTCAATCAGATAACCATACGCTTTGTCGGGATCTTTCAGCGCCATGTCATCGTCGTGCCCGCCGGCCATGGTATCCCAAAGGGTATTGTACCAGATAAGGCTTTTCCCTTTCAGCAACTCATTTACCTCAAAAGGCACTTTGCAGGTATCCGAAACAAAAAGCAATTCGAAGGCCAGCGGTTTAATCTTTTCATTAAACTGATTGATTTTATCGATAGCTCCGGGGCGGTCGAGGTGAACGATGGGCATGTAAATCACTTCATTCAGATACGAACCATAGTGTTGAACAACCTCTTCCGGTGTTTTCCCGCCTTTCATGATGATTTGCCGGGTAGTACCTGTCTTTTGAAGCAAAAGGTAAATTTCATCAAAATAGCGATCCGCCTTATCCAGGTTGATCATGATTTTATCTTTTGAATACAGAAGGGCTTCCTCAAGGGTGGGAACAGTGTGTTTGGTTCTGATAGCACAGCCATTGAGCAGTTTCAATGTCCTGATGGAGTCCAGCGTCCACTCATCCACTCGCCCTTTACCGGTGGTGGTACGATCGAGGGTTTTGTCGTGCATCAAAATCAGATGACCATCTTTTGTTCGCTGAACATCCAGTTCCACCACATCAACACCCATACGCACTGCGCTTTCAATGGCAGCAATGGAATTCTCGGGAAAATTACGCCAATCGCCACGGTGAGCCACCACCAGCACTTCATCCAACTTGGGATTGTGTAGTTTGGCACGAATGGAATCGACATGACTCGAGCTGACTGCCTGATAAAATGGGAAAATTATCAGCAGTAAAATGAATAATTTACGCATACTGTGTGTGATTAAAAGAAACCATCAGCCAAAACGAATAATGATGAAGGCTTCGACTGATGGTTTCCGATGTTAACTAAAAACCGGACAGAAAGTTAGTGCTTTACTACTTTGAGTGTATTCGTCAAACTACCCGATGACAATGTTACTACATACAAGCCTTTGGGTAAGTCAATGACCGAAATATTGCTGTTTCCTGAAACACTTACCGATTTTACCAATTTACTGTCGATGGAATAAAAATCCACTTTCGAATTATCACTACCTCCAACTACATGCACTTCATTCGTGAGCAGATTGGTCGACAATTTTAGTGAATTATTGTTTATAACATCATTCGTAGTGGTTATCACTGATGTTACATCAGCCCATGAAGTTCCGATTCTTAACTCATCCAGCACCATAATTGGATTCTGTGTGTTTGTTTGTCTGAAAAACACGGATGAAACAGTATTTGAATTAGAACCCGGAAAATTACCGGCACTGGCGATTGCCGATTCTGCAGGGGGAGTTTCGGTGCCAAAACTACTTGCCAGCGGATTAACCCATAATTTTGAAATTTGATTGGTAATGTCGTACGAAACCACTACCAGAACTACATCTCCCTGAGCATATTCTGCACCAGCCCATTGGGTGTCGGTGTCGGTTGTTCCCCGGTTAACGCCTATCTGATAACCTCCTGTGGATGGCTTAATATACAAACAAGCGGTGTAGTTGCCCGATGAAGTTGCTGGATCAGCAGAGTTAGATAGTCCGAAAGAATACCTGGGGACTGTTACAATACTTACATCGGTAACCTTGAGCAGGAAGGATGCATATACTACACCTGAAGTTTGTGTTGAAAATGCGAGTTGAGGGTCTTTTCCTGTTGAACTGTATTGAGCAGCATTACCTACAGAGGGTATAAAACCCGAATACGATAGATTATCGGCAACCACCTGTATGTCGGTTCCTGTGCTTCTTGGCACCCAGCCTCCATTAGTTCCTAAATCGCCTACTGCATAATTGAAACCTTCATAAACCAATACCTGACTTTGCACTCCGATAGCAAGAGCAAGCATACTAATAATTGCATAATTTTTCTTCATAATGATACTTTTTTTTAACTGTGAAACAATGATATTTAGTTGATTATAATTTGTTTATCAGAAGCTGTTACGGATAGATTTTTGAAAAGGGACACCCTGCAATCCCCGTTTAAAGGGATTGATAGCTACCGAAAATGATGTATTTATTGGTTAGTGTTTATGTATCGATTTTAAGTATATCAGCATTTCAAGTGGGTAATCCGTTTGAACGATATTGACACCATTTTGTATCGCTTCATTCAGTTGTGCCCAATTGTCGACATTGGGTAAGGCTGCGTCCAGCATGTACAGATTGCAATAAATCCGGATATCTGCCGCCTTCATTGATATCCACTCTTCGTTGTAGCCGTTTTTATCGGTTTGAAATAGCAGTGGTTTCAACTTGTTTTGCAGGTAAGTGCCGAAAGTAGTGTTGTTGTAACACGAAGGCATTGCAATTGCCCCGTTATTCATCAGGTAGCTGACGTCCGATTGCGATGCCGTGAAAAACAATACATCATCCAGCATATCCATCTCCTGAACCAGTTTAAGAACCTCTGCTACCGGAGCTTTTCCATCAATATCAAGTGCAATGAATATTTTATTTTTTGATACTGCCAACACCTGTTTAAGTGTTGGTATTGTGTCATTGGTCAGATTAGTTGCTGCGTCTCTCAATTTCAACCCTTTCACTTCGGAATAATTCAGTTTGTTCAGTGTGCCTGTTCCATTGGTGGTTCTGTTGATGGTTGCATCATGCATCAACACCAACACTCCATCAGCTGTATTCCGTACATCACATTCGAACAAATCAATTTTATTTGAAATGGCCATGTTGATAGCCGTCATCGAATTTTCGGCATATACCTTATTTGATAGTGTTAAGTGTACAGCTCTGTGCGAACAAATATACACCGTGTCGGAAGGTTGGTACATGATTCGCCGCAAACCTTTATTGGGGTCGCTTACCACAATTCGCTTACTAAACGATTTTGAATTGTTGTGTTCGTCTTCCACAGTGAGAGTGACGGTATAAGTACCCGCATTGGTAAAACTGTGTACAGGATTTTGTTGAGTCGACGTTTTGCCATCACCGAAGTTCCAATTCCAGCGCGCTAGTACTCCCGAAGTCAGTGTCGACCTGTCGGTAAATGCTAATTGAGAATTGATGGTCATGTACATCTGTGGTTCTACAGTGAACACACAATTGATCACAACAGGTTCTTCTTCTTTGCAACTACCCCCCAGAAGAGTTGTAATGATGAGCAATGACTTAATAAGATTGATAAGCAGCATTTTCATTTTTTCGATTAGTCTAATTCCTTCCACT
Source organism: Paludibacter sp. (assembly GCA_024709185.1). Lineage (GTDB taxonomy): Bacteria > Bacteroidota > Bacteroidia > Bacteroidales > Paludibacteraceae > Paludibacter. The sequence goes on along the minus strand of JANJXE010000314.1, from coordinate 1,278 downwards.
GATTAATACCCATCATTTTGTGTGTATCCAGCTATATCCCGTTGACTTTGGGGTACAGGATAATACAACAGATAATTACGACCGTTCAGGCCCGTGAGTAAATCGGTTCTGTTGGTACGTTTCACATCGTACCACCATTGTCCTTCACCGAAAAATTCTTTTCTTCGTTCATTAAGAATCATATTCTGAAAATCGGTGGCATTGAGCGCAGCGATTGCAGCTTCGGAAGGTGGCGTTGCATACCTGTTGGCAAAATAAGGTTGAAGGGTGGCTGCCGCATCGGCTCCGGCTCCCTGTGCTTCGGCCTTCATCAACAGAATATCCGAAAGTCGCAACACATTCATGGGAGTATAATCAGCATTCGATGTGCTCACCAATTGTTGTCCGGCTCTACCGTTCGGATATTTAATAATGCGATTGGCATCTGAACTAAATACTGCTGCTTTTCGAATATCACCAGAGAAACTTGCACCACCAATCGAATAGTTGGCATACAGCGAAGTGAATAGATTCGTTTCTGCGGCATACTCCCAGGTACCATCCACATCGTTCACCCGTTGGTACAGCAAGTGTTTGTTGGTGGAGTTATTGTTCAAAAAACCAAATATTACTTCTCTACTCGACGAACTGGCAATAAACATGGTAGCAAATTCAGTTGCGTTTTTTGACTGAATAAACTTATTCAGCGCAATCACCTTGTTGCAATATTCAATTACTTTTTCGTTGTTCTTTTTAGCCAGGTATACTTTCGCCATCAACCCATAAACAGCAGGTTTCGAAGCATACCATTTTTCGACAAAATCGCCGGTTATTTCTTCAGCTATTTCCAAATCACTCAGAATAAAGTCCCATACTTCCTGTTCGGTTGAGCGGTGAACGATATCATAAGTTCTCTTTTTTAAGATGGGCACTCCACCCCAACGGGTTACTAAGTTGTAGTATATCAGTGCTCTGAAATAATACATCTCACCTCGTACGGTTTCGTATTTTTGATTTTGAGTGGCATCCAGTGTTTCAATCAGAAAATTGACATGTCGAAGTCTGGCATACAGACTCCTCCAGATTCCATCCACATCACCACCGGCAGGAATCATCGAAACGGGATCAATCAAACTAAAACACGGCCCCGACTTAAAGTTTTCACCCCGGATGTCAAAATCAAAATATACCGACCATACAAAATCCTCCATCTCGTTGTACACACCGTTTCTTAAACGGTCAATGTCATTTTCAGTCAGGGTGCTTTGAGCAATTCTGTCTTTTGGCACAATCGAGTCC
>JANJXE010000503.1 GCA_024709185.1 Paludibacter sp. | reverse complement strand
GGCCCCAGTAGCCCTGCATGACCTGCGGGCCGTGCACGATGATCTCGCCGACCTCGCCCGGGGGCAGCTCGGCGAAGGTGGCCGGGTCCACCACGCGGGCGTCCACGTCGAAGATCGGAATGCCCAGGCACTGCTTCATGGTCCGCTCGGGCGGGTTGATGTGCGTGGGCGCCATGGTCTCGGACATGCCATAGCCCTCGATGTAGTCGAGCTGGCACAGTTCCTTGAGCCGGGTGGCCACGGCTTCGGGCATGGCCGCGCCGCCGCCGCTCAGGCGGCTGATGCTGGAGAGGTCGTATTCAGCCAGGCGCGGGTTGGACAGCAGGTCCACCACCATGGTCACGATCATCTGTGTGCCCGTCACGCGGTAGCGCTGGATGAGCTGCGCGGCGGCGTCGCGGTCCCAGCGCGGCAGCAGCACGATGGTGGCGCCCACGTAGAGCGAGCCGTTCATGCCGTTCTGCATGCCGGTCACGTGGAACAGCGGCAGCACCACCAGCGACACCGCGTCCTGTGGCGTGCCCAGCCACTGCGTGCCGGCGACGGTGTTGTACATCACGCTGCGGTGCGTGTGCATGCAGCCCTTGGGGTGGCCGGTGGTGCCCGAGGTGTAGGGCATCACGGCCAGGTCGTCGGGACCGGCCTGTATGGGCGCGGGGCGCAGGCCGGCGGCCAGTGCGTCCGTCCAGGGCACGGCGCCGGGCTCGGTGACAGGCTCGCGCGGCGCATGCACGAAGGTCGGCACCGGCAGATCGGTGGGTGCGGTGAGGTAGTCGCTGTAGGCGGTCACCACCGCATGGCGCAGGCCGGGCGCGGCGGGATCGGCCGCGGCGGCAGCCAGTCCTTCGCGCAGCAGCGGCCGCACCTGGGCGAACAGGTCTTGCGGCGCAACAATGGTGCGGGCGCCGGCGTCGCTCACGTAGTGGCGCAGCTCCTCGCTCAGGTTCATCGGGTTGACGGGCACCACCACCGCATCGGCGCGCAGGATGGCATAGAAGCCGATGACGAACTGCGGGCTGTTCTGCATGTAGAGCAGCACGCGGTCGCCCTTGCGCACACCGCACACCTGCTGCAGGTGGGCGGCGAGGCGCTCGGTTTCGTCCTGCAGGCGGGCGTAGGAGACGACGGAGTCGTAAAACACCAGCGCCGCCTTGTCGGGGTAGCGCAGGGCCGAGATCTCGATGTTGCGGTAGAGGTGCGTGGCCGGCACCGTGAGGTGGCGCGGCAGCATGCGCGGCCAGTGGGCGAAATGGCGGTCGGACATGGGTGATTCGTTGGCTATGGGGTTTCAGTGATCCGTGGTGCATCGCCGCCCGTAGGCGTGTGGCAATGGCGCCGCGCCACGGGTCAGAAGGCCGCGGAGCAGGCCATGCCAGCGGACGCCGTGGCACGGGCTGGGCCCGGCCACGGGCGTCGTCCCCCTGGGGGGAAGGCGCGAAGCGACTCAGGGGGGGTTACTTCAGGTACCGGGCCAGTTCCATCTTGCCGATCTGGTTGCGGTGCACCTCGTCGGGGCCGTCGGCAAAGCGCAGCGTGCGCGCGCTCGCGTAGGCGGCGGCGAGCGGGAAGTCGTCGCTCACGCCCGCGCCGCCGTGTACCTGCATGGCCCAGTCGATCACCTGGCAGGCCATGCTGGGCGCGGCCACCTTGATCATGGCGATTTCCTTCTTGGCCACCTTGTTGCCCACGGTGTCCATCATGTAGGCGGCGTTGAGCACCAGGAAGCGCGCCTGGTCGATCAGGATGCGCGCGTTGGCGATGCGCTCGCGCGTCACGCCCTGGTCGGCCACGGGGCGGTGGAAGGCCACGCGGCTGAGCGCCCGCTTGCACATGAGTTCGAGCGCACGCTCGGCCACACCGATCAGGCGCATGCAGTGGTGGATGCGCCCGGGGCCCAGGCGCCCCTGGGCGATCTCAACGCCCCGGCCCTCGCCCAGCAGCACGTTGCTGACCGGCACGCGCACGTTGTCAAAGCTCACTTCGCCGTGGCCGTGCGGGGCGTGGTCGTAGCCGAACACGGGCAGGGCGCGCTCCATGGTCACGCCCGGGGTCTGCATGGGTACCAGAATCATCGACTGCTGGCTGTGGCGGCTGGCATGGTCGGGGTCGGTCTTGCCCATGAAGATCAGGATCTCGCAGCGCGGGTCGGGCGCGCCCGAGGTCCACCACTTGCGGCCGTTGATCACGTACTCGTCACCGTCGCGCTCGACGC
>JANJXE010000187.1 GCA_024709185.1 Paludibacter sp. | reverse complement strand
CCATTTTTTGCACAAACACAGCTTTGGGGAGGAAAAAATCGGGACAATACCCGTTGGAAAGAAATTGCATTGAAAGAATTAGGCAATCTTACTCCTCCATCAGGGATTAAACTACCGCCATATTATCCACAAGATTCTGTTTTGTTGAACGATTGGGCATTGTATCTTGATTGTATACGATACACCGACAAGCAGGTTGGTGAGATAATTAAAAGATTAGAAGCTGAGGGAATCCTGGATAAAACGATTATCATTTTTATGGGTGATAATGGGATCAGTCATGCCAGAGGCAAGCAGTTCTTGTACGATGAAGGAATTCGAACTCCATTTATCGTAAGAGGTCCAGGAGTAAAAGCAGCTGATGTTCGTTCAGATCTTATTGAACATATCGATATGGGAGCTATATCACTTGGCTTATCCGGAATAGAAATACCTTCATGGATGCAGGGTCGTGATGTGTTCAGCAAAAAATATATAAAAAGAAATGCAGTTTATTCAGCACGCGATAGAGCTGGCGAAACTGTTGATAGGATCAGAGCCGTACGTACTGAAAAATATAAATATATCAGAAATTTTTATCCTGATCGGCCACATTTACAGCCAAGTAATTACAAAGATTCAAAGGCTATTATTAAACGACTTCGTCAATTACACGATAAGGGAGAACTCAATGAATTGCAGGAGAAATTACTATTTGCTTCGTCACGGCCTGTAGAGGAACTGTATGACATAATTGCAGATCCATTCGAAACAAATAATCTGGCTCAGAATCCAAGATATTTTAATATCTTGAAAAATTTTAGAATTCAATTACAGACTTGGTCAATTGAAGAGAATGATCCTAAACCTGAGACACCAGAAGTCTATGATATAGAAATGCGTTCTCAGCTTGATAAAACAAGATCTGAAACTGATAAAGCGAAAGTGTTGGAAAATATTAAGTTGATGAAACGTTGGGAAACAGAACGGCCAAATAGGAACTAAGAGAGTCTGCAAAATAAAAACAAATCACAATTGTAACATAATTGTTCAAAAAATATCGTTCATTTTTAATGAACAGATATATCTCCTTTCAAATGCATTTTATCTTAATATTTTACTAAATGTAAAGTTAAAGTTCACAATTTGTAAACGATTACATTAAATTTATTCCTCCTGTAAACGTTTACAGTGGATATATTGATTATCAACATATTATTTAGAATGCAGTATGTGTAATTTTGAATTTGATAATTATTCAAGTATATTTAGAGTAATAATCTACTTTAATCAAAAAATCATGAAACATTTTTTACTTTCTCTCTGTTTAGTGACACTTTATTCACTACATGCTATCGACAACAATGTGGAGCTGCTGGCGAACGCCGATTTTAGTAATCCGGAATTATTTGCTAATCAGGCTGCTCTTACAACCTCCGACACGCCGGGTAAATGGTTTGCCGGAAATGTGGCCCAATTTACTACCAGCATTGCTTCCGGAGCATTTGAAAGCACTTCTGCCGCCGGAGCACCATTTTTCTACGATTATTTTCTGGGGCAAATTACCGCTGATGCAACCGTGAACTCCGGAAGATACCATTTCTCGGTGAAAGCAAATGGAAATCAGCCGTTCTATGTCAAAATTTCCTCTGTCAACGCACTGGGTACAGAGTTAACATTTTCATTGAAAAATCCCTCTTCGACTGCCATTGAAAAGCAAAGCACACCCGATTATGCGGGGTACTCGCTAAAGGTAACACCAACCGGAGCTGCAACAACCTATTCAGCCAATCTGGATTTGCAAAATGAAACTCCCTCTGCAATTCGCGTTTATATCGTATTTCCCCTGACAGGAAGTGTTACTGTAGATGATATTTCACTGATGCGCACGGCCGATATTCCAACCTATACCTCTTTTTACGTTCGCACAGCTTCGGATAATACTTCCTGGAATAACATGGCCGGAATTGACCCGGACCAGATTATCACCTCAAACTCGCCGGTGATTGTCGGCACCAATACCTATTACTTTGCTCAGGGAACGTATGCCAGAACAACAACATCTACAACCATAACAGCTTTTGCTCTGACTACCGGTAAAATATACGGAGGATTCAGTGGCAATGAAACAACTATTGATTTAGCCGCCCGTGCATTGTCCGATAAGGATGGGAATGGAATCATTGAGCCCTGGGAAATGACCAACGAAACAATACTCACGGGTACAACTCCTATGTCAGGGGCAGCTACAGGAGCACGTTTAGTTACAGTTACAGGTGGTGAGATAAACGGAGTAACCATACAGGATTTTCACTACAATGCAGCTGGTGCTGTTACTCTGGGAGTAGCAAAAACCTCCCCTGCTGCAGGTGATGACGTGGAAGCTAATGCCGGAAAAATGATATATTGTACCGTAAAACAGATAAAAGTAGCATCTACAGCAGGATACGGATCTGGGCCTGTTATGACGACGAACAAGGCCTCGGTAATTGACGGCTGTCTCATTGAAGAGTGTGTCGCATTAAATTCACTCTCTGCAGGGGCTGTATTTATGAATACCCTGGGTGGAAAAATAAGCAATACAGTTATAAGAAACAATCAGGCTGTAAATACCGGAGCCTATGCAGGAGCTATCAGGGCCAATTCATTATCTTCTACAGACATGAATGCAATTGTTGAAAACTGTGTAATTTACAACAACACCTCTGCTGGAAATGGCGGAGCAATAAGAGGAGATGCTGCAACAAGCAAACGTGGAATTCAAATTATCAATTGCACGCTGGTCAACAACAAAACAACTACCAACACTTCAAGCTCAGTGGATTTAATAAATGGTGGTTTACTTGTAAATAGCATTATTGTTGACGATCCATATGCTGAAATCCGCCCAAATACGGCAAATAATTATGTGGAAAGCAATGCTTACGGAACAATCTTAGGATCCTTTGCTTATCCAAACCTAAACGGAGTTGGGGGTAAAACTGCTGCTGATTTTAGTTTCACCTCCTACAGCACACATGTAGGCGCTATGCAGCCCGGTGCAGTTGATTTTAATCAGGCTACCTACGATGCTATCCGGGCTTCAAATTTCAAAATTACTTCAACAGCTTCTGTGGGTGTGACCGCAACAGCCCTGGAAACTATTCCTTCAAGCTATTTAATTGGAGGAACAGGCGCTTCAGTG
>JANJXE010000499.1 GCA_024709185.1 Paludibacter sp. | reverse complement strand
AAAATCTCAAGAATTGAAGAAATCATAGAAATACTTGATGTCGGTGAGTTGCCTCTCGAAGAATTAATCAAATGCTATGAAGAAGGAATTAAACTTACTAATGAAACTAAAGAATTTTTAAGCAAGGCTGAATTAAAAATTATTGACATTACAAATAATAAAGAAATCCAATAACCTATCTAATTTAAGTTAATCATTAAATTAGATTAAAATTCATATTGCAAGTAATTAAAGTAGTTTAAAAATATAAAACATTAGGCTTGCTAAATTCATAATTAAAGAATCATTTAAAAATATTAATTGTAAATCAAAAATATTTTTATTAAGTTAGTCTAAATATTTTGATACATATGTAGATAAGTTTTTTAATTTTAATTACTTTATGGAGATTTGCCATGAATTTTAAATACCTGATTATTGTTGTTACTTTGTTTGCAATGATTTTATTTGGTTGCAGTACAGACAACAATTTGTCTGATTCAAGTAGCTCAGACAAACAATTGTACATAGTCAAATTCCTCGAAGACTCAGCTCCACAGTTGCAATCAACTTCAAACAACTTGAGAAGAAGTTATATTGATAAAATATTGACTGACGAATCAATAGCAACTGCCGAAGTGGTATACTATTACGACAATTTATTTACAGCCTGCGCGGTTTATTTAACAAACGATGAATACTCCAGAATATCAATTAACAAGAATGTGGAATATGTCGAACAAGACCAAATAATCACAATAGACGATGAGCTGATTCCTGCTAAGAAAGGTGAACAATTGATGGGTGAAACTGTTTCTTGGGGTACTACGGCAGTCGGTGGAACATCTCCTGCAACTTCTTCAACTGGGGTTGCCTGGATAGTTGACTCAGGTGTAGACTTAACTCACCCCGATTTGAATATTAATACCACTTTAACTAAAACATTTGTTAAGAAAGGTCAAGACAGCAAAACTGCCAATGATTTGAATGGACACGGAACTCATTGTGCCGGAATTATTGCAGCAAAGAATAATACTATAGGGTCATTAGGTGTATGCGCAGGAGCTACAGTTATTGGGGTAAAGGTTCTCA
>JANJXE010000167.1 GCA_024709185.1 Paludibacter sp. | reverse complement strand
AAGACAAATGACTCAAAGAAGATCAATTCTAGACCCGGATTGATTACACCAAGAAAAAAGGGAATGATCACGACTGACCAACAACCATTTTTAAATCAAATAATTTAATTTAGTAACTTTAAAAAGAAAACGTATGTATTTAAGTGAAATGACAACTGAAACCCTGGCGGAACTAACTAAACGAGTTTTGACCATTAGCAGGAAAGATGAATATGCAATGACTCACAATCATGCATTGGTATGCAAAATCGAAGCCACTGCGACCAACTACATGGATGTTTTCGACAAACAAAAATACAGCGGATTAGGCAAGTAGGTAGCCGAAGCCGATTTGTTGCGAGACACACAATTTATGGGATTTAGGGATATAGTATCCGGTTTATCAAAAATGCCGGGCTTTACCAAGCAACAAGAAGCTAATGATTTAAAGCTAATCATTAATAGACATGGTATTGGATTGCACATGCTAAGTTATGGCGACCAATCATCCCATTTGGACAAACTAATTGAGGAACTTGATAAGGAAGCGAATCAGGCAAAACTGGCTGCATTGAACCTTACTGATTGCTATCTACTCTTAAAAAATGCCCAAACAAGCTTTTCTGCGCTCTATCACCGACAGGTAAAAACAAATGCTGAATTAAGGAGAAAGCTATCAGCATCGTCATTGACCAGGCAACTTGCCAGCGATTTGCGTAATTATTCAAATTATGTAGAGGCAATGGGAAATATTGATGAAAACTGGAAAGCTTTATCTTCTGAAATAAATGAGGTTATGAAAGCTGCAAAGAACAGCAGAATACAGCTTAAAACAAAGGCTATTAGTGATGAAGCCAAGCAGAGGAATTAAATTTAAGATTACTTGCAAGTAGAAAATTTGCAATGTAAGTTGAGAATTTTATCTGGTTGAAAGCGGGCAATGGGTAACGGAGAACTTACCCATTGTTTTTCACTTTTCAGTAACCTGATGGGTGCTTGAAATTACATTATTTCAACTTGTACAGTTTCTGACAATTCCGACAAAGTGAGCCATTTGTTAAATTTAAACGCCAATTATTATACTCATTCCCGATTTTAGATAGAAAAAAGATCACTTTTAACTGAAAATTGCACCTTTGTGAAAATAGTTTACATAATCACTCAGTTTTACACTATGAACTTACATAAATTTGATTATCAGGAGCTTTTACTCGATTTGGTTTCACTAATTGAAAAGACAAAGTCAAACGTTGTTACTTATGCAAATAGTTCAATGACAATCCTCTTTTGGCATATAGGAAATCGGGTCTTGACTCAAACTTTAAAAATATGAGGGCTGATTACGGAAAACAAATTGTCGTAACACTGTCACGAGTATTGTCATGGTCTCATATTCTTACAATTATACCTATTAAAAACGTTGAGGCCAGAGATTTTTATGTTAAGGTTTCCGCTGAAAGTAACTGGGGCGTACGAGAACTAATAAAACAAATAGAAAAGAAATTGTTTGAAAGGACAGAGCATGCAAACATCCAATTATACAACAGTGAAAGAATTTGTATGAATATCTTCAAAGACCCATATTTGCTCGATTTTCTATTTCCAACTTTCCTTTTCAGATAAATTTACTCCATCAACCACACGCATTTCTTCGAATAAATCTTATCAGTAAGTTGATTAACAATAAATGCGGCCACACTGGCACGGGAAATAGTCTGGTTTCCTTTCATACTCAAGCTTTCCGAACCATGCTTCAGCGTTTCCGACTTTGCACCATCGATTAAACCACCCGGACGGAGAATCGTCCAGTCGAGCTGACTTTTCATGATGCGATTTTCATTTTTCGTATGATCGGCAAGGGGGACGCGAAGCAACAGGTCGGCAATAAAAAAGCGAAAAGGTTGAGGCATAAAATACCGACTGCTACCGGCACCGATACTCGACATATAGATAAAGCGCTTCACCTTCAGCTCTTCCAGCAAACCAACGATGACATCAATACCCTCCACAAGTGCCCTACTGTGTTTTGTAAGCGAAGCTCCGCCCAGGGTTGAAACACATACATCCGCACCGGAAAGTACCGTTTTCAGTTTATCTTTTTCGTTCAGCTGACCTTCCACAATCGTTAAATTGGGATGAACCAGTTTCACAGATTCTTTAGTCCTGACGTAAGCAATTACTTCATAACCAGTATTAACGGCTTCTTCAATCACCAAACGACCTGTTTTTCCACTTGCTCCAACTACAACTATCTTCATACTAAATTAAAATTTGCATTTACCACATCACATATACTATAAGGAGGGCGGGAAAAGGAATACTTGTCAGAACACTGCTTTCCAACACCTCATGTACAATGCCGTTGAATAATCTCCAACAACTTCGTTTTATTTATCGGTTTCGAAATATAATCATTAAATCCGGCCTGCAGGGCCTTGTTGCGGTCGCCGGTAAGACCATAGGCTGTTTGCGCAATAATCACCAGCTCCGAATTAAACTCCCGGATAATGCGGGTGGCTTCGTAACCATCCATTTTGGGCATCCGAATATCCATCAGCACCAGATCGAGGTCGGGATGAGTGCGGCACAGCTCAACCGCTTCCACGCCGTTGCCGGCCTTCAGCAGCTGGGTGCAATAGCCTTTGAGTACATAGTCGATCAGTTTACCCGATACCATATCATCCTCCACCACCAACACCTTTAGCGGTGGCAGACTGATGGTTTCCCTGTCACCGGTGACTTCTGCGGTGCTTCCTGCAGCTACCACAGAGGGGCAGGGCATCACGAAGCTAAAGGTGCTCCCCCTGCCTTCTTCGCTTTCCACCCCGATGATGCCACCCAGCATTTCGGCATAGGCTTTCGAAATGGCAAGGCCCAGACCGGCACCCTGATAGGCCATCCTGTCTTCGATATCGGCCTGTATGAACCGCTCAAAAATGGCCTGCTGGCGGTTCAGGGCTATACCGATGCCGGTATCTTTCACGTAAAAATTCAGTTGACGACAACCATCTTCCCGTTCGCTTACCATGCATCCCAGCTCT
>JANJXE010000492.1 GCA_024709185.1 Paludibacter sp. | reverse complement strand
TAAGTTATTGTAATCACGTTTTTGTTCGATTAATTGCTTGAATTCTTCAGATATGTCGAAAAGGTAGTCGTTGACTAATTCAGTTTTGCAATTTATTTGGTAGTCATCATCATATATATAAGCGACCCAATCTAATTTGTCTTCGATTTCGTTAATAAGTTCTTTATAATATGGCTTTTGTTTTTCAGTTACATACGAAAATATACCGTATACATACTTCTTTATGTTTGCCGGAACAAAATATAGATACCTGTCATCTTCAAAATCAAAATATTCTTGAAGAAACACGTTGACCACGTATTGATAGCATTCATCAACTGGTTTTTTTCTTAATAAACTCGAATTTTTTTTAATTTTTTTCATCTTTGTCATTTTTTAATATTAATTTATTTTATTTGTAATACGAATAATCAACTATTTTTTATAAATATAAATAAAAAAAACGGAATAAACAAATAATAAATTGTTTAATATTGTCATTTCTCTAATTGAATAGTATGAAAATATCTAATGTAAATAAATAATGCGGATTTAGGTAAATTAAAACTTTACTACTAGAATATTAAAATTCTAACGAAATGATAGTTTTGAATAAAGAATTTTGGCTATACTAAATCCGTAGAGATTACAGATTGAGCTCTTCAAATTTATGTGCTATGTTTAAGGGTAAATTGCTAAAAAGCTGCACACAACAATCATTTCGAAGTGTCCGGGCTCTACCAACGGCTTGAACAAGGTCACTCTCGATTATTGAAAGCTGAATTTCTCTTAATTCCTTGTTTGAGTAAGTGCTAAAATTAAATCTCATGCCTTTCCAGTCAACTTTTCGTCCAATTTCAATTTGACAATCATCCGAATTTACATCGATTCCCAAATAGGCACCAATTAACTTGTACACCAACTCATTTTGGTGAGGAGTGCCTATCACAGCTATATCCATGCCATTAAACCCATCATAACCTACACAATTTCCATAGTGCATAATGTTATTATCTTGCTCAAATTTCGATTTGAACTTTTTGAACGTAATTTTTTGAATGTTGCCAATATAATTTTTCAAACTGTAAATGTCGAAATCGTTAAGGTTTGATCGTGAAAAAGACTTTTCAGTATATTGGTATATCTGACCTGTTTGCTCTATATTTGATAAATCAATCACTTTAACCCGGTCGCCGTAAAGTTTTTGATATAACTCAATTTGGGGTGTGGCTGATAGAATTATAACTTTTTGATTTTCATTGAATTTATTGATGTTCAGAAAATGAATAATATCATTATTTATTGAATCAATCATATAATGAGTGGCTTTAATAAACCTGAGTAAATTGGTGGTTACATTCTCGTCATCTAAACACTGTTTTATTATTGCTTCATCAATAATTTTTTGTGTCCAATACATAGTACCTTCCTGGGGTCGATTTTGTTATTGTGCTAATTATGTTTTGTAAAACTACTTTGTTTGCCCTT
>JANJXE010000122.1 GCA_024709185.1 Paludibacter sp. | reverse complement strand
AAAATGATACGTAATTTTGAATGGAGTCATGAAGAAATTGGATCAAATAACGACTCCGAACATATAATTTGGGCAGCTGAACTGAAAAAAAAGGAAAATATTATAAAAAAGAAAAGATGTTATATGAGATTAGTATTTATTAATTAGCAGACTTAAGAAGTAATAATTTCATAAAAAAGAAACGAAAAAGAACGAGGGCATAATACTTAGGCTTCCTGCGGTCGGCACGACCCAGCAAGGAAGCATCGGTTGAACCGTATTCCCTCTTTGCAGGAACCTTGATAATTGAAGTGGGCGAAAAGCGATTATTATGGGAAAAGCGGCAGTTTTTTTGAAGCTCCGCTTCGAAATGAAAAATTGAAAGATAATTACTGATTGGCTTTTTTAGAAGAAGCTAAATCATGTAAGAACAAATATTTTAAAAATATAGAGTAGAAACAGCGGTTTTTGCTTATCACAAAACATAACAATGGCCGTCCCCGCCGGAAACGGGACTTGCAAATAGTATCATTCAACAGTTTAAGTCCGAAGTTATTGGGTAAAATACATTGTCGGGCGAACGAATCCGTAGCACTACTTCGACTACTAGCATTTTGCCGGTTTTACACTTTGAACACATGCAGGGATCGTGACCGGTAAGGCGCACCATTCGTTGCTGTCGGGTTTCGGTAAGTTGAAAGATATCAGGTTTGCTTTTCAGAGTTTTCACCTGTTCGCGGTATTTACTTGCAAGAATGCCGTAATAGCGAATTTTCACAAACCCACGCGGCAGGATGTGCATGGCAAAGCGTCGCAGAAACTCTACACCCGTGAGGGTCATCTGTTTCTGATTGGCTTTATCAGCATAATCCTTAAACGAAAAGTTAACTCCAAGCTTGTCGATGTTTTTGATTCGCGTATTGCTGATGGCTACCCGGTGTGTGTATTTTGCTAAATACTCCACTATTTGTTTGGCATTTCCCAACGAAGGTTCGGAGTTTATCACCCAGGGTTTGGCGTAACAATGATCGATGAGTTTTGAGATCAGGTTGAGTCCAGCACAAGGAACCAGACAATGCAGGTGTGGATGCAGGGAGAGGTTTTGTCCCCAGGTATGCAGCACACAGATAGCTCCGGTTTCAGTTGCGTAATGTGAATAACCAAAACTGCGCAGGGTATCCCATGTGTAAACAGGAATCAAAAATACAGTGAATATGGGGATCCCATTAAAGTAATTGTGGGAACAGCATAAATTAAAAATGGGAACATATGTACAGTGATAGTTTATCAATGCTCCTGGACTTAGCAAATTCAACTGCATTACCATTATACTGATATCAATTGAAAACAATGAAAATTTCCAAAAGGCAAAAACAAAAATTCCGGCAAAAAAAAGTAACTTTGCCATCTAACTTGAAAACATAAACTATAATGGCTAAAAGTGCAAAAACAGAACAAGAAGAACCATTAGAAAAAAAACTATGGAAAGCTGCTGATAAACTCCGCAAAAACATGGATGCGGCTGAATACAAACATGTTGTTTTAGGTTTGATTTTCCTGAAATACATATCCGATGCTTTCGAAGAACAATATCAAAATCTGGTAGCTCAAATAAGTGATGGAGCCGACCCCGAAGATAAAAACGAATACCTTGCAGAGAAAGTATTCTTTGTACCCCCCATTGCCCGTTGGAACTATATTCAAGGCCGTGCAACGCAACCAACCATAGGCAAAGACATTGACGATGCCATGGATGCCATCGAGAAAGACAATCCTTCGCTTCGCGGTGTATTGCCAAAAGTGTTTTCACAGGAAAAACTCGACAAAGCCAGTCTGGGAGGTCTTGTAAATCTGGTAGGTTCTGCCACCCTTGGGACTAAAGAAGCACAAAGTAAAGATATATTAGGTCAGGTTTTCGAATATTTCTTGGGTGAATTTGCACTATCGGAAGGAAAGAAAGGTGGTCAGTTCTATACGCCGCAAAGTGTAGTGAAATTGTTGGTCGAAATGCTGGAACCTTATGAAGGTCGGGTGTTTGACCCTTGTTGTGGTAGTGGTGGTATGTTTGTGCAAAGCGAAAAGTTCATCAACAAACATCAGTACTATTACAAGAAAAAAGGAACGCAAGGTATTGCTTCACAACTTAGCCCAACCGACCGTATTTCTATTTACGGACAAGAGAGTAATCAAACTACCTGGCGTTTGGCTAAGATGAATCTTTCTATTCGGGGTATCGACAGTAGTAATGTGAAATGGAACAACGAAGGTTCGTTTCTCAATGATGCGCACAAAGACCTGAAAGCTGATTATATAATTGCTAATCCTCCGTTTAACGACAGCGACTGGAGTGGTGAACTGCTGCGAGACGATGCCCGCTGGAAAGTATTGGGAGAACAACTCACGCCCCCTGCAGGGAATGCCAACTATGCATGGATTCAACATTTCCTCTATCATTTAGCACCAAACGGCCAAGCTGGTTTCGTACTTTCGAAAGGAGCTTTAACCACCAACACTACCGGTGAAGGCGATATACGAAAAGCATTGATTGAAAAAGGCCTGGTAGATTGTATTGTAAACCTACCCACCAAACTGTTTTTGAATACGCAAATACCCGCTTGTTTGTGGTTTTTGTCGCGCAACCGCAAAGGACGTGAAAACGAAATACTATTTATCGATGCCCGAAACATGGGCTATCTGATAAATCGTAAAAACAGGGATTTATCACCCGAAGATATTGATCTCATAGCTGGAACATATCACAATTGGCGTAATCCTGACGGCAATTATGAAGACGTGGCAGGATTCTGTAAAGTAGCAACCATCGACGAAGTTGCAAAACTCAATTATGTATTAACGCCCGGCAGATATGTTGGATTGGCTGACGAAGAAGATGATTTTAATTTTGTAGAACGCTTTACCAGTTTGAAAGCAGAACTTGAAAAACAAATTGCCGAGGAAGCAGAATTGAATAAAAAGATTGCCGAAAATTTAGCAAAAATAAAACTACCAACCAATTCAACACTATGAACTACGACATTAAAATAATTAATAATTATGAAGGTAAAGGTAGGATTGAGCTTAACCGTATGGCTTTTTTATCGAGCCATGTAAAGTCAATTGCTCAGAAAGCACTACTTCTTGAGTTATTCGGATATAGTAAGGTGTCATTACCACCCAAATATCAGAAATACCTGAACATATTTCTTATGTCGACACAAGAAGTAGGAGGTGACACTTTACTTACTTTGGATGCTGATAATTTTCAGAACCTGTCGGTACAGTTAGAATTTTTCAGGGATAAAACAGATTTTAATAGCCTTACACCAATGGCGTTGGTAATTAAAACATTTACGGCTGCATTGAATGAAGATGAAGACAAAAACCTGCTTGATGAACCTTTAATAGATGAACTGATAAAGTTTAGAAAGTTTTTTAGCAACGATACAGAAAGTATATTGTTAAGTAACAGAAAATCAATACCCGAAATTCAATTTTCCGGAAAAGAAATTGATAAAATTGAAGCTCTGTATAAAACCATTCCCATTCCTCAGAAAACGATTATAAATGGTGTTATTGATGAGATGAAATTTTCAAAAAAGCAGCTAATTCTTGTAACCAACGACAAACAAAGAGTGGTGATAATTCCACCATCTGACAAGCTGCTTACTGAGGTGAAAGATTTTTTTGGACGAGAAATAACACTTACCGGAATGGCACACTTTAAACCAGGTGGACAACTTTCGTACATGAAGTTGGAAAGTTTTAATGAACCCGGAAAAGCAGATAAATTCTTTTCGCATAAGCCCAGCAAAATGAACGTGCAACAGCAAATTGCTTTGCAAATACGAGATGGTAAAAAGAGAAATCCTCTTGAAGATATTATTGGAAAGTGGCCAGGTGAAGAGAGTTTAGAAGAATTGCTTGGAATGCTAAAATAAAATCAACTACTATGAAATTAGCTGTTTTAGATACCAATATTTTGGTACATTACCTCAAAAAAAGCATGCTGGTACAGGAAATTCAAAGTTATTTACTCGACAATGAATATGTAAGCGTTTTATCAGCAGTAACAAAAGCAGAACTACTCGCAATCGCAGAAAAGAATATGTGGGGCGAACAACGAAAAACCGATTTAAATTTATTGTTTGACCAGTTTATTTACATTGACATTCAATATAATAACAATGAATTACTAATGGCTTATGCTACAATCGATGCCTACAGTCAGGGCAAAATATCTTCACCCAACGGGCATCTTTTAAATAACACATCCCGTAACATGGGTAAAAATGATTTATGGATAGCTGCCACAGCTTATGCCATGAACGCCATGCTGTTAACTACCGATGGCGACTTTGACCATTTGGATAAATCATTTATCAACCTGAAAAAGTACGCTCTATGACAGCCCAAGAACTCATACAACACTTGCAAACCCTGCCACCAGAAACAAAAATAGTAGTGCGGGGTTACGAAGATGGGTACAATGATATTTTACAATTAAAAGCCGTGAAAATAAAAATCAAAGTTGATGCACATTGGTATGATGGAGAATACGAACAAAGTACGGATGCTGATGCGATAGATGCCATTGATTTATACGGTGATAATCATAACCCTAAAGAAGATATGAAATGAATAATGAACATATCGACAGAGTGGGGATTGAGTTTTATAGTAGTTGGAAAGAAATTAAACTCGGGAAGTTTGTTGATGTAATTAATGGTTATGCTTTTAAATCTACCGACTTTCTTGAAACTGAAAAACCAAATACACTACCAATAATAAAGATTAAAAATGTCGCAAATGGCGATGTGAATTTAGATGGTGTTCATCACCATCTTTACACTGAAAAACTAAAAAAATATATTGTTGAAAATAATGATATTTTAATTTCTTTAACAGGTAATCATCCTGAATTAGATACACAAGTTGTTGGTTTGGTTTCAAAGTATAAGCTAAATCTCAAAGCATTTTTGAATCAAAGAGTGGCTAAACTGGCATCTAATAATATAGAAGAACTCAATAACGATTACTTATATTATTTTCTTAAAAACAAGGATACACATCAATATTTAGCAAGTCAATCTTCAGGAAGTGCCAACCAAGCAAACATATCAAAAACTGATATAGAAAATATTCCCGTTTTGCTACCGCCAATTCAAGAACAAACCGCAATTGCCAATATCCTTAGAAGTTTAGATGATAAATTAGACCTGCTGCACCGACAAAACAAAATACTGGAACAATTGGCTGAAACGCTTTTTCGACAGTGG
>JANJXE010000079.1 GCA_024709185.1 Paludibacter sp. | reverse complement strand
GAAGTCAATTATTGTATGCGACGAAGCTTCCTGCGATGAATTGAAACTAAGCACGTACAAGTATTTTAAAGATATCGAACACGACGCTATCGAAAGCGTAAAGCACTGATTATTCGTAACGGATAATTTTTGCCGGAAGTATTTTGGTGATGAGATACGATGGTCCTATCATCATGGCAATGGAAATCAGCAATGTCCCCACATTTAAGATGATGAACAACGGCCAGTGAAAAAGTACAGGAACTGTACTCACATAATACGCTTCGGGATCCAGGGGGATGATGCCGGTGAAATATTGGAGGGTGATAATGGCCAATCCTGCAATATTTCCCCACATCATCCCTTTTCCTATTAAAAAAAGCGAATGGTAGAGGAAAATACGGCGTATCGACCAGTTGGTTGCTCCAACGGATTTCAGAATGCCTATCATGGATGTTCGCTCTAAAATGAGTATTAACAGTCCGGAAATCATGTTAAAGCCAGCAACCGCAAGCATCAGCGCTAAAATAACCCATACATTGATATCGAGCAGGTCGAGCCATGCAAATATCTGTGGATTGAGTTCGCGTATCGTACGGGTGTAATACGATTTTCCATCGTCGCTGGTTTTGGTTACTGTCAGGGAATATACATCATTACCAATTTGGTCCAACTGTTTAAAATCAGCAATACGGAGCTCGTAGCCACTAACCTGATTTTCCTGCCAGCCGTTTAGTTGCCGGATATGCCGGATGTCGGTGATAATAAACAGCTTATCGTATTCAATAAAGTTGGTCGAATAAATTCCTTTGATGGTAAATTTTCGGGCGCGTATCTGATCCTGAACAAAATAGGTGAAAAAACTATCGCCGGTTTTAAGTTTAAAAAGTCGTGCAAGGTGCTGCGATATTATCACTTCGTTGCGCAATGAGTCACCCGGCTCTATAAAATCACCTTCGGTTAAATGATTCGTGAAAAACTCACGGTCAAAATCGGGTCCTATCCCTTTTAATACAATTCCCTGAAACGCTTCGTCAGTTTTAATGATTCCGGGTTTAGTGGCAAATCCGGAAAGGTTTTTCACTCCGGGAATAGCTGCCAGACTGTCCTTTAAACTTTCTCGCAGCGTTATTGGCAGCATTTCGTAGGAATTGTTCGTGTCGAAATTGCTGAGTTGGATATGCCCGCCGAAACCAATGGTTTTATTGCGGATTTCCTGCTTAAAGCCCAAAACGATACTCACGGTGAGCAACATCACCGCCAAACCAATGGCAATGCCAATAATTGCTATGCGTACCGCAGGGCGCGACACGTTTTTCGTATCGTGTCGAAAATGAATACGCCGGGCAATAAAATACTCTACGTTCATAGGGGGCTTATTTCCGGCTGTCAGCCATTATTTTGATGTACCTGCTTTCTTTCCGGGATAGGCTTCCAGTGCTTTCTGGAGAATTACCATCGCTTTTTTAAGATCTTCCTTATCGAGAACATAAGCGATACGTACTTCATCCTTGCCAATATCGGGAGTGGTATAAAATCCCGATGCGGGAGCCATCATAATGGTTTCGCCATTGTATTCGAAATCGGAGAGAAGCCAGGCACAGAAATGGTCGGAATCCTCTACCGGCAATCGGGCAACGGTATAAAATGCTCCCATGGGGATGGGCGAATACACGCCGGGAATGCGGTTCAATCCGTCGATCAGGAACTTACGACGCTCTACGTATTCGTTGTACATCTCGAGCATGTATTCCTGTGGAGTATCGATTGAAGCCTCGGCAGCAATCTGTCCCAGCAAGGGCGGACTCAACCGGGCCTGACAGAACTTCATTACATTGTTCTTTACCGCTTTGTTTTTAGTTACCAATGCGCCTACACGGATACCACATTCACTGTAGCGCTTTGAAACTGAATCGAACAAGACTACATTTTCTTCAATTCCATCGAGGTGGAAAGCTGAAATATAAGGTGCTCCGGTATAACAAAATTCACGATATACCTCATCGGAAAATAAATACAAGTCGTACTTGCGTACCAAATCACGTATCTGGTTCATTTCCGAACGGGTATAGAGGTATCCGGTCGGGTTATTCGGATTACAGATCAGAATTCCCTTGGTGCGTGGTGTGATCAGCTCCTCAAATTTCTGAATCGGTGGCAGGGCAAATCCTTCTTCAATGCTTGAAAAAACTGGTTTGATAACGGCGCCTGCAGCAATTGCAAAAGCAGTGTAATTGGCATAGGCGGGTTCCGGAACAATGATCTCATCGCCAGGATCGAGACAGCTCATAAAGGCAAAGTTTACAGCCTCCGAACCTCCGGTGGTGACAATTATATCATCCTCGGTAACATCAATATTAAAACGATGGTAGTAACCGGCAAGCTTGGTACGCAGACTCTTAATTCCATCACTTGGACTGTATTCCAATATCTTGCGATCGATATTTCGGATGGCATCGAGCGCCACCTGAGGTGTTTTAAGGTCGGGCTGACCGATATTTAAATGATATACTTTAATGCCGCGTGCTTTGGCTTTGTCGGCCAGCGGAACGAGTTTACGGATGGGAGAGAGGGGCATTGCATCCCCGCGTTGTGAGGTATGAGGCATGTTTTTTTGTTTTGCCTGCAAAATTAGTGATTTTATTTAAAATCCACTATCAATCTGACATTAAATTGCCGCGATGTGAGATAATTCGGAACTGCCAGCTGTTGTCCGTAGATATCAGTGACCCAGTAATAGGAGTTTACGTTTTGAAAATCCATCAGGTTCAGTACTTCCAGATTCAGCCAGATGCTCTCCACGCCTTTCAGCCAGTTCTTGTTCAGCATCTTGTTGTTGCCACGCACCAGTACCCGCGATCCGCCAAGATCGACACGTTTGTAGGCAGGCGAACGGAAGGCGGCGCGATGCAGGTTGTTGCGCGGCGGACCAAAGGGTAAACCGTCGGAATACACAAACTTCAACTGCACTTTGTAATCGGGATTGTTGGGCAGGTAATCCTGAAACATCATCGAGAAGGCATAGCGCTGTTCGTTGGGCCGCGAAACCCAGCCGGGACTTACCACTTCCGAAGAAATAATGTTGCGCTTATCATCGTAGGTATTTTTCACATAACTATCGCCGATGATGTCTTCCTTCGAATTCATCAGCGAGAAATTGATCCACGAATCTGTCCCCGGAACAAGCTCGCCAAAAAGTTTAAAATCAATACCGGCTGTGTATGCTTTAGCGTTATTTTCGCCCGAATAGGTAATCTGTACATTTTCAATGTCGTAGATACTTACCCGATCGGCCAGCTTCAGATAAGCCTCGGTGGTAAATTTAAACGGCCGGCCAAAAGCCCTGAAGTAATGATCGCCTCCGAGTACAAACTGAACCGAGCGCTGCGACTGGATATTTTCATTCAGCCGAATACGCACATTCCCAAGGGCATCATTCAGCGTGTCGCGTATTTCCTTGTAGAAAGGCGCCTGGTAGTACAATCCTGTAGAAAAGCGAAAGCTGAAATCTTTCTTCCAGTAGGGAACAAACGAAACCGAAGCACGCGGACTCACCAGCCATTCGTTGTTGAAGGTCCAGTAATGCGACCGTACGCCACCGGTAAGGGTATAGCTTCCGCCATTGGTTCGCCATTTCCGGGTGTCCTGCACATAAGCGGTCGTGCGCCAGGTGTCGAGTGTATTATCCGATTTCAGGGTATAATACAGATTTACTTCCCTGTTGTTGTACGGCAGCGAATATCCGGCTGAATCGCGCCATTCCCACTCGTTGATACGGTCGACAATAATTTCCCGTTTCAGCGAAGCACCCCATTTCAGGGTGTGATTCAGGCCATTGAACTCACCACTGTGGGTAAGGTCCAGAACCGTTGCATTCAGCTGATTACGGGCATGTTCGTGATACTTGCCGATACCCAGGGTAGCACCCTTCCGGTTCGATTCCTGCAAGTCCATTTTTACTTCACTCAGAATATATTCGCCCAGTATATCGTAATTTTCGCTTTCGTTGGTACCAAAGCCCGATGCCAGCAGGCTCAGACGAAGGTTTTGCTGCGGACGGTAATGATAACTCAGTGCTCCGAAACCGGTGCGAAACACATCCTGTTCCTGCCCTTCGAAATAAACCGTGAAATTACGTCCCATAAAGTAGGTGCCGAAATTGGTGGAGCGTGATTCGGGCCTGAAATTAAACAGATTTTGCGAAAAATTGGTAAGCAGAGTCAGTTCCGATTTTTCATTCAGCTTATACGTGAAATATCCCTGGTAATCGATGAATGACGGATTGTACTCTCCTTCGGTTTCCAGCGATCCGAGAAGATAAGAGGAGGTTTTGTACCTAACGCCGTGTAATTGGGTAAAACGATTGCTGGAAGTTCCCAGGTAAGCTGTTGCTCCCAAAAGACTCACCGAAGCCGAAGTTTCCGTTTTCGTTGGTTTTTTGTAGGTAATATCGAGCACCGACGACATTTTATCACCAAATTCGGCATTGAAAGCACCCGATGAAAAGCCTACTTTTTCCACCATATCCTGATTGATAAAACTCAGTCCTTCCTGCTGACCCGAACGAATAAGCAGCGGACGATAAATCTCAATTCCATTTACATACACCAGGTTTTCGTCGAAACTACCACCGCGTACGTTGTACTGCGAGCTTAGCTCGTTGTTGGAAGTTACGCCGGTGAAAGTGATTAGCAGCGACTCGAAGTTTCCTGCTGTGTTGGGCATCTGACGGTACTTCGAAGGGTCGATAAACGACATGGAAGAAGTTTGACGGCGTTGTGCCACCACTTCCAGATCCTTCATTTCCTGACTGGTGGGCTGCATCACCACCGAAATCTGAATTACCTGTTTGTTGGGAATAATAGTATGACGAATGGTTTCGTAGCCCAGCATCGAATACACAATAACGATGGAGTCTCGTTTGGTTGCCGTGAGTTCATAGTAACCATTGGCATTGGTTGTAGTGCCGGTTTGTGTGTTTTCGAAATATACATTGGCCAATTCAATTCCACGATTCGATGGGTCGATAACATAGCCATACACCCTGAAACGTTCCTCTGTCGATTGTTGATTACCGTACAGAAAAAGCGATAGACCGAGAAACAGGATGGATAGAAAAAAACGCGTCATTCAGCAGTTTGTTGTTGTATATACTTTTTCCAAAACGGAAAATGTGGCTCTTTATTACGTTTCAGAAGAAAAACAAACTTACCCCGATAATACTGATGATGGCACCGATCACATGATGAGGAGTAATTTTTTCCTTGAACATGATAGCCGAGGGGATGATAATAAACACCGGAACCAGGGCCATAAAGGTGGATGCTATACCCGTTTGTGTATGCTGAATGGCAAAAAGAGAAAGTGTGATACCGATAAAAGGACCGAAAATAGCACCAATAGACACCGATTGCACACCCTTTTTATTTTTCAGCGCATCGATGATAGAAGGCCAGCGGCGCAGAGCAGTAATAAGCAGTATAAAACCGATGAGTCCGAATAATATTCTGATTTGTGTTGCAGCAACCGCATCGTAGTCGCCCAGACCTTTTTTACTTAAAATGAGTCCGACAGCCTGTCCTAGCGCACCACCAAAGGCAAACAGCAGCCCTTTTGCCGGCACTTTTATTTTCAGCCGTCGGTCGGCAATGGCGATAACAATACCGGTGATACTGATGATAATAGCAAGAATGCTTTTCGGAGCCAGCTTTTCATCCAGGAAAAACCAACCGATAGTAGCCGTCATCATCGGCACCGAGCTCATGATAAGTGTTGAAGTACGTGACCCGATAATCAGATAGGACTTAAACAAAAACAAATCGCCGAGGAACAGCCCGACTACCCCCGAGAGTCCCAGCCAGAACCACTGATTTGCTGTAGCGTCGGTAGGGATGAAGCCGTTCCCGGTAATAAGCAGTGTAAGTCCCAGCAGCACAAAGGCCCACACCAGCCGGATAATATTCACCGACAGCGACCCGATTTGCCGTCCCGCCTTTTCAAAAAACAACGCACTCAGGGTCCAGCATACCGCCACACCAATCGCAGCAATTTCGCCAATATAGTTCATGTGATAACGATTAAAGATAAGCCCCGGAAAGGAAGCTTGCAAAGGTAATATTTTTTAGGATTTTTGGAAGAAGAAAAGAATATTTTTTGAATTTTTCTTCAGGGAAGGGTAGGGTAGTTCCTCAATTTTTGCAATTCAACAAATGTGCGGATGATTGTCAGACTCATTTTAATTGCAATAGAAGATCGAAGAATTGAAGATAGCATTGCAACTCCTTCTTCAGTAAAAGCTAATGGTTTTGAACCTCCGAAATGACTTATGGATGGTGTCACAAATTGTGATACCATAGTGCTTATTTGTACGTTAGTTAGCTCAAACAGAAAAATCCGCCGGAAATCTTTCATATTTTCTTTTAACTTCTTGTTTTACAATGCATTTATCGGAATTTTCGAGCACAACATAACACGCATATCGGCTCAGTGTATAGTCGATAATCTCTCGTTTTGCACCTGATCCTATGTTGACCATTTCGTTGGTGTCAACGATATGGTCCTTTGTAGACTGCTACAATGCTACACTGAGTTTTACTTCCGGACTAGGCGTTGCAATCGATTTTGTCGGGAAAGATACCATTTCCGAAGAACCAGCATTATTAAGATATGCTACTGATATATTACATCCTGATGGATATTTTATTCCGGACTTCCTTGAAGCGTTTGATATGGTGATAGAAGTGTTCAGAACAAACGATGATATAGACACCATTGCATATATCCCAAATGCTGTTTTACGTGAAGCAGAACAAAAGATTCGAGCAGCATTTGAATTGCAGGATTACGATGAAGTGTATAACATCTTCTACAATGCCTTTAAGTTTAGGCCAATAACAGGAGCTGAATATAGAGAGTTGAAATTGCAGGGATTGCAGTAAAAAAAGAAAACCGGAGCATTGATGTTCCGGTTTTTTGATGATGAAATTTCGACCGCCAAAGGCGGTGGGTGAAACTCCCTGCACTACGTGACAGGGAATTAAAATAACAAAGTGTCGGAATAAATCAAAGTCTCAATTCAATAATCCTTGATGCACCGAACAGAGAACCCGTAAGCGCGGCGGCTGTAGTACATGTAGGCATTGCCACCGTCGAAGAGCAGGCTCTGCGTGTCCTTTCCACTCACAGTAACCGACCAATAGAAGCCGAATGAGTCTAATTTGAGCCAACCACTGCTGTAGTTTCGGCTGCCCGCCACAGGCAATTTCAGCGGCGATGCAAATGCGCCAGCAGAAGAATAGCTGCTCCAATATGCACGTTCTGCTTCCCATTCCGCTGCTGTAGGTACCCTGAATCCTTCCGGACAAGGGTTGTTAATACCGTTTTCGCCTTGCCACAAGTTGTTGTTTTGTGGGCTGCGCCAGTCGTAGTTTCCACTGCTAACGGTGATGAAATTACCATGACCGGGTGTATCACTACTGCTTAATGAAGAGGTAGTTTGCGAGCTACGTTTTTCATGTCCGTCTGTTCCGCGTCCCCATTGGTACAAATCTCCATAAGCTTGATCATCGGTACTGGAAGTAGCAATACGACTTGCCCCCAGGTTTCTGTCCATCCAAACTTTGCCCGTAGGACTTGTAATAGTACTTGTTGTTAAAACTGATCTTGTTCTAAAACTTACTTGATTACCATAAGCAGTCCCGGCACTATTAGTAGCATACGCACGCACATAATAAGTTGTTACAGCACTTAATCCTGTTATTGAACTTGTAAATAGCCCTGTGCCTGAACCATCACTTGTCTTTGTACTTAAATCGATAGTAGGGTCTTGTGTTGTGCTCCACACTACGCCTCTTGAAGTAATCTCAGCTCCTCCATCATGCGTTATTATTCCGCCAGATTTAGCTGTGCTTGTTGACATTTCTGAAATTTCAATTGTAGAAAGTTCTGGCAATCCAATTGAAGAATTAAAAATATGCTCGTTCCCATATGCTGTACCACGTGAATTAGTTGCGTATGCTCTAACGTAGTATTGAGTTCCTGATTTTAAATTAGAAAGTGTGCTTGTATAACTTCCTTTCCCATTCCCGTTTACAGTTTTACTGTTATTAACGGTAGGATTTGGCGATGTGCTCCAACACACACCTCTTGCCATTACAGTTTCTCCTCCATCATGCGAAATCTCTCCACCTGAAATTGCTGTATATGAAGTAATTGAATTTATAGCAGCAGTTATTACTTCTGGTATTGATGATTGTGTTCTAAATTCTCTTTCATTGCCATACGCTGTCCCATTTGAGTTGGTTGCATATGCTTTTATATAATATAAAGTGCCAGTTTTCAAGCCCGTTAGTGTGGTGATGAAATTCCCACTTCCAGAACCATCAACAGTAATACTATCATTTAATGTGGGATTTGGGGAAGTGCTCCAACAAACTCCACGTGCAGTTATTGGGGTTCCTCCATCAATAGAGATTGTGCCTCCTGTAACTGCTGAAGTAGTCGTGATTGATGTCACAGGAGATGTAGTGACCTCAGATAACGTTAACGTTTTTGTTGTGAACTCTACTTGTAATCCGTAGGATGTTCCTTTTTTATTAGTTGCATAAGCCCTCAAATAATAAGTGGTGCCAGGCATTAAGCTATCTATTAAGCTTTCAAACTTTCCAGTTCCGGCAGCATCAACCGTTTTTGAACCCTTTATATCGGGATTAGGAGAAGTACTCCAACAAACTCCACGAGCTATTACATCATAACCACCGTCCCCAGTAATTACACCACCACTTTGAGCTGAATAGTATGATAATGAAGTTACTTCTGTTGTGCTGACGACTGGTAAAAGTGCAGGGTCGATTTCTTTTTCACAACTTATCAGGAGAGATGAAACAATGATTATTACTGGATACAAAATAGATTTTCTCATAATTAAAAAGCAAAATAGATTATAAATGCAAAGTTAATGAATTTTCTCAAACAAAACCTAATTACACTCAAAAATTACATAATCAAAATTTCCTATTGTCGCTGAACCTGAGTTAGTTCATAGCTGTACCCTGAAAGTATTGTATCCTTTTGATGTGACTACAGCATGTACATTATCAGTTGTTGGCTGTATCATAACCTGATAAACATACCCTGCACTATGCGGAACATCATAGATGCCAGTAGCTGTATAGCTGGCGTTTGAAGTATTTTTCTTAGCACCCCAGTAGTTGGTATGTCCGCCAGCACTGGAAATACTTCCGCTTGCAAAAACACCGGGCATATTAGTTGTTCCTTTGATTTCTAAGCCGTGAGAACTGGATAGATAGAAGTACAGCATATAGCTCCAAAAGGAATACAGTCCGTTATTTCCAATTTTGGTTTGATTGACATACCCTGTTGCCTGAATGTAGTACGATTGAATCTTTTAGGTATAGGTTTTTTATCGGAATCATGGATAAGTTATTCTCGACAATTTAAATTTTAGCACCTGATGTGCTTTTTGACCATTTCGTTCATTTCAACAAATTGGTTTTCAAAGTGTTATATCAAAACTATTTTTCACTCTCACATACTTGTACTGCAAATTAGGCCCGGTAGTTTTAGCTTGCTTAATATCGCCTTTCGAACAATCGTTTTCTACAAAAACAAGTTCAAAGTTGTCAGGCAACTTATTCATCTCTTCTTTATTCTCTATCAAATAATTAACAAAATCAAATGTCAAATCTATATTCCTTTCTATGGTTTCTTTATGTGTCATTTTACTTGTTTTTTAACATTTTAATATGACATTCTATAATTCAACTTCTTTTTTAATATTCTTCTGAGCATTGCGCTTTAAAGGTCGTTTGTTGAGCCTTTTAACTTCTGTAGAAAAATGAGATGATGAATTGTCATTTTTTGCTGTCTCGTCGACAATTTTTGTAAACGAAATTGTTGGTGCTAAACCAATTGATAGAGCTAATTCAACTATTTTAGATAGCCTGTGATCTGCGTTGCCATTAAGGATTTGACTAACGTATCCTTTAGAAACGCCAGGTTTCCCGGCAAATTGAACGCGGTTTAATCCATTAGCAAGCATATACGCTTCTACTTCATTAAACAATTCAATTTGGATTTTTGCAAGCCAGTATTCACTGGACCCTTTCGCTCTTACGCTTTTTCTCCGCTTTATAATCAATTTATTCTGAAATTTCCCGTATCTTTGCGCCGCTCATTTTGAGCATCCTAAAACTGATTTTCCCCATGGTACCTCATTACAAAAACAAAGCCCGTCCCGAGAAAGATATGATATTTGGCATTCGCGCGCTGATAGAAGCGATTGATGCCGGTAAAGAAATTGATAAAATTCTGTTACGCAGGGATATGACCAGCGAACTGTCGCGCGATTTGTTTAAACGCCTCGAGGGGATGAATGTGCCGGTGCAAAAGGTGCCGATTGAAAAGCTGAATAAAATTACGCTGAAAAATCACCAGGGTGTCATCGCGTTTATTTCACCGGTGACCTATCAGCATATCGAGGATATTATTCCCGGAATTTATGAGGAAGGCCGCACGCCCTTTATTGTGGTGCTCGATAATATTACCGATGTGCGTAATTTTGGAGCTATTGCCCGTAGCTGCGAATGTGCCGGCGTTGACGCTATTGTGGTTCCTGTAAAAGGAGGTGCAGCACTCAATGCGGATGCGGTAAAAACTTCGGCAGGTGCTTTGATGAAAATTCCGGTGTGCCGGGAAGAAAATATTGGCAATGCGCTGAAATTCCTTTCTGCATCGGGAATTAAACTGGTGGCTGCTACCGAAAAGGCTGCTGATAATTACACCGCAGTAAGCCTGAAAGACCCGGTGGCAATTGTAATGGGCTCGGAAGATGAGGGCATAGCTCCCGAACACCTCCGCTTGTGCCACGAGCTGGTGAAAATTCCGATGATGGGCACTATTGGTTCGCTCAATGTGTCGGTGGCTACAGGTGTTCTTCTGTATGAAGTGATTCGTCAACGTTCAATCTAATCAATATTTTTGTATGGAAAAAAGAACCATTGGAATCCATGAGAAACTGCCCTTGTTGCAGAGTTTACCCCTGAGTGTACAACACCTTACCGCCATGTTCGGAGCCACTATCCTGGTTCCGATTCTTGTTGGTGTCGATCCGGCTATCGCCCTGTTGATGAATGGCATCGGTACGCTGATTTATACCTGGGTCACTAAAGGAGGTATTCCGGCCTACTTAGGTTCGAGTTTTGCCTTTATTTCTCCTATTATCCTCATTGCTACACAACACGGTGGTTTCAGCCACGCGCAATCGGGTTTTATCTTCTTTGGCTTGTTCTTTATCGCCATGTCGTTTGTGGTGAAGAAATGGGGTATTCGCTGGATTGATGTGGTGATGCCTCCTGCCGTGATGGGTGCCGTTGTGGCGATTATTGGTCTGGAACTGGCTCCGGTAGCGGTTCAGCAAGCAGGTCTCGCACCCTGGCCAACTGCCGTGGGACAAACGGTGCAGGCTTTCTCGCTCGATTCAAATACCGTCATCGTGTCCATGTTTACCCTCATCGTAGGGATAGCTGGTTCGGTGATGTTCCGTGGTTTTATGCAGATTATTCCTATCCTGTTTGCTGTAGTTGCGGGTTATATTCTGGCTTTGTTCATGGGAATGGTGGATACAACCCGTATTCTCGAAGCCAACTGGCTGGCACTGCCTTCCTTTAGTCTTCCAACCTACAATCCAAGTGCTATTTTGATTATCGCGCCTGCCTGTATCGTGGTGCTGGCCGAACACATCAGTCACCTGATTGTTACCGGCAAAATTACCGAAGAGGATTTAATGAAGAAACCGGGTTTGCACCGTTCGCTGTTGGGTGATGGGATCAGTAATGTGGTATCCGGTTTTGCGGGATCGCCTCCCAATACAACCTACGGCGAAAATATCGGAGTGATGGCCATTACCCGTGTATATTCGGTGTGGGTAATCCGGGGTGCAGCTGTGCTGGCCATTGCATTTTCGTTTATCGGTAAGGTGTCGGCGGCAATTGCTACCATTCCCACAGCGGTAATGGGCGGGATTACGCTCTTGCTCTATGGAGTGATTGCTGTTCAGGGCTTCCGTATGTTTGTGGAGCAAAAAGTGGATTTCAGTAAAAATCGCAATATGGTGCTGGGTGCTGTTACCTTCGTGGTTGGAGTAGGAGGGGCCGCCATTCACCTGGGAACGGTCGAACTGAAAGGGATGGCGCTGGCTGCTGTAATCGGCGTGGTATTGTCGTTGCTCTTCTGGCTGTTCGATAAGCTTAACTGGATGAACGACAAGGTGAAATGAAAGTTCTATACGAAGATAATCATCTGATAGCGGTTACTAAAACTTCGTCGGAAATTGTCCAGGGTGACAAGACCGGCGATGAACCTTTATCGGAGAGTATCAAAGCCTATCTGAAGATAAAATACAATAAGCCCGGCGATGTTTTTCTGGGAGTAACACACCGTCTCGACCGACCGGTGAGCGGGGTGGTGTTGTTTGCCCGCACTTCCAAGGCCCTTACGCGGCTTAACGAGCTGTTTCGCACACGAGAAGTGAAAAAGGTGTACTGGGCTATCGTGAAAAATACGCCTGCTCAAACCGAAGCCCGGCTGGTGCATCACATCGTTCGCAATGAAAAGCAGAATAAATCGTTTGCCTACGATAAGCCAGTGAAGGATTCAAAGGAAGCGGCACTATCGTATAGATTGATTGCGCATTCTGATCGGTATAATTTATTAGAAATTCAACTCGAAACTGGCCGTCATCACCAGATTCGCTGTCAGCTGGCCAAAATCGGCTGTCCGATTAAAGGAGATCTGAAGTACGGCTTCGACCGTTCGAATCCAAACGGGGGAATTAGTTTGCATGCCCGTCGCATTGAGTTTATACATCCTGTAACTAAAGAGACGCTGACGATTGTAGCTCCGGTTCCCGAAGATGATCCGCTGTGGAAAACAATGGAAAAGCTGGCAGGAGAATAACAAACGGGGTTAAGCGCAGTAGCAGATTAGCTGGTTTATTCACTGTCGTACAACACAAAAGCTAATGTGGGTTTAGTTTATTTTATTTTTGAATTATTGATTGCAAACTATCATACAAAACATTCCTTAAATCGGTAATAATTTGAATTATTCCTTAAATCGGTAATAATTTGAAATATTCCATAAATGAAGCATGTTTGAATATCTATATTTCAAGATTTTAATGAATGATGTGATAGTTTCCTTTTATCCTTCAAAAGTTCTCCGGCAAAACGTTTTGCAAAGGCTTCCAAACCCGGATCGCGGGCTCCCATCAACAGTATCACACAAGGCTCGCTGATACGCGCTAGTAAGCTTGAAGCCAGCATTTCCCGATCCTCCTCAAAATAGGCCTTTTTCCCCAGTTGCTGCAAATCCTGAATTAAGTCGTTAGCCGAAATATCTTTCACTGCCGTTCCTCCGGCATAAAAAATCTCGCTCATCCAAATTTCGTCGTCCTCCCGTAGCGCTTCAGCAATTTCCTTCACAAAATCGTTGCGCAGGAAGCGGGTGGGGCCGTAACCGTGGGGCTGAAACCAGGCGATAACCTTTGGTGCTATGGGTTGACAGGCACGAATGGAGGCGGCGCACTTGGCTGGATTGTGGGCGTAATCGTCGATTATGTAAACGCCATTTTTTTCTGCAATTAGCTGATGGCGACGGTAGATGCCTTCGTAGGCGGACAGTGCTTCGGCACATTGCTTCAGACTCACTCCAAGTGGGTGCACTGCTGCAATGGCGGCCAACGCATTTTCGAAGGTATGCCGGCCGGGCGAATGCATGGTGAATAACTGACTGCCGACTTCAAATTGTATTGTAAAGCCTTGCTGTTGAAAACCGGTTCCGCGATAGGCGGCAGCTGATTCAACCGAGGCATTGGCAGTTGAATCAATCAGAGAGTTGTCGTCTGTTTCAGCCGCAGTGTTGGCACCAGAATCAGCTAAAACTGTCGTTGCTTCTGGATACTCAAAAACACCAAAATCATTTTCAGCACTTACCGACAGCCCTGCCGCCAACTTATTACTCCGATTGGTAATAAAACGATCGCGTGTGTTATCCCGGAAAATGCTGAACAGCCGCACCAGTTCCTCAATTTCCTGATGGTCCTTGTCGATATTCAGCAAAATGCCGGTATGAGGATGGTAGTTGACAATCGAACCGTCGCTTTCGTCGGCTTCAATCACTAACCATTCGCCTGTGCCTGCCTTGGCATTACCAATTTTTCCTTGCTTTATCAGACTGGTCAGACCAGCGCCGCTAATGATGGAAGGATGGTAACCTGCATAGTCGAGAATATCGAAAATCATGGCCGATACAGTGCTTTTACCTGATGTTCCGCCCACCGCAATGGTCTTTTTACTGTCCGAAATTAATGCCAGCACTTCAGAGCGTTTCAAAATGGGAATGCCCATTTCCCGGGCTTTTTTCACTTCATAGACTGTATCTTCAATGGCGGTGGAAACCACTACTAAATCAGTGTTGGAAGTAATGCCGCTTCCATCCTGTAGAAAGCAACGAATGCCTTCCGCTTCAAGTTTGTCGCGGGTTTCGTTTTCTTCACCGGGCGTGAAATAGCGGTCGCTGCCACTTACTTGTTTGCCGGTGCCTGCCAGGTATTGGGCAATGGCACTCATTCCGGTACCGGCTACTCCTATAAAAAAGGGATATTGAAAATCGTTTAACTGCATAGTTGGATTTTTTTACAAAAGTAACCCAACTTTATGGTATTTACAACCATGAAGCAATCCGAATTTTTCAAGTATAGCTTATTGTATGAATCCGACAGCTTTGAAGTTTCGGATTCGTTGCTAACTATACTATACATCAGAATGTTTTTGTAGATTTTTTATAGATTCATATTGTACATTTAACAATAATAATGCATGATGATATTGTATTAAATACAGTATTTAAAACGCTGATAATGTGTTTTATAACATATAAAAAACTATTTTATTTTCATTTTTAATGTGCTAATTTTGTTGCGAAATTTCAACCCGGTTTCATGGAACAAATTTATAATCCTCACGTATCGGTCGATTGTGTAGTGTTTGGTTTCGACGGCGAACA
>JANJXE010000434.1 GCA_024709185.1 Paludibacter sp. | reverse complement strand
CAAATGCCTGGAGCGGTTATACAACCAAGCAATACAAGAACCTGAAAGATTTGCAAAAAGAGAACCTTCGAGACCACATGACTAATCTTGAACTGGTGCTGAATATGCTTGCAGAGGCTACAACAACCGAAATTTCTAAAGAAAAGAAACCGAAAACATTTGAAGATAATAAACGGATTGCCCGTCAAGGCGGGACAATTGCCGGAAACACGAGAAGGGAAATTGAAGAAAAAACCGGAAAACGGGTTGTAACACCTCAAAATGCAAAGCAACTTGATAAAAAGAAAAACAAAGAAATTGAAGATAAATGATTGCAAACCTCAATGCTTCATACACTCGACCGTTATACGGAGGCTCAAATAGCTGTTCTAATTTCATTGAATAATCAACCCGCTGCATGTGTGATGGCAACACACCGGCAGCGGGTCTTCTACAAAAAAGATAACCTGAAGTGAAAAGTAGCCCCCCGTAAGCAGTTGATCGTACGGGGGGCTGCTTCCTTTATTCACTCAAGCTTCTCTTTACGTTTAAAATATACGGAACGATAATCCCAATTTTACTACAGGATAAAGTCCGCTCCAGCTGAATCCGCTCAGCACTTCATTGATGCGTTTCACCGATGCATTATCCGAATTGCCCTGCAACAAACCCGTTCCTGTCATGTCGATTACATACGATCCCATGTGATAGGCGCCCAGCTCAAAGTTCAGCGCAAGTTTTTTATCGCGGGAGATGGTTCTTCCGAAACCCAGTCCTGCATAGGGTGAAAGGCGACGTTCGGGAAGAATCTTTACATTCAGTTCGCCGATATCTTCGGGCTGGTACTCAATTTCGCCAATTTTCATCGGATCTTTTGGGATGAGATTCACACCCAGGTCGAAGTTGGTTTGCACCACACCTCCTGTGAGGTATAGACCTTTCAGTAGATAGAAATCCACATTGGCAGTAATACCACCCACTTTAATGTTGGGTGTGATGTTGAAATCGATATCTTCGATGCCGTACACAAAAGGTTCGGCAAACGATTGAGTAAGCGATTCGTAACCCACGCGCACTGCAATAGAGCGGTTCAAGGCAGCGATAACACTAACTCCTAATCCATTGGTGGAGGCACTTCCTCCGATGGCTAAACCGATTTTCTTTGGTGAACTATCCTGCGATTGTATAGCTGGTGTACCCAATAGTAGCATGAGTACCGGTAAAATCAATATTTTGTTCATATATTTTATGTGTTTGTTGATTAAAAATCACCTGCACCGTATTTATTGGGTGCAGGTGATTTGTACTCGGGTGTTTACATTAATTGGTTTAAAACATCGGCATCCACTTCCACTTTGTATGAAACATTGATGCTACCATCGGGTTGTTTTTGAGCCTGAATTACAATGGGGGCGCTGCTGGATTGTTCGTCCTGCGATAGTATATCGACCAGCGATAGTCCGGAGAAGGTTACTTTGTAACGATCGGTGCCGTCGGCTTCAATCTTCATCTTCGCTTTTCCCTGATTGGCTCCTAAGGTTATTGCGACATCGTAATCGGTGTTTAAAGCTATGCTCATCTTTCCGGAGCCAACGGTTAAAAAGGCACTGCTGTATTCGTTACCCGAACCTGTTTTGCGGTATTTAATTTCTAAATTTGGTTTTACAGTAAGCGGACCCGATGAAACCTGCAGATTGAAATTAATGTCCAGGTTGGGGTTTGGAGCAACATCCTCGGTAACTGTGATGTTTACTCCGAAATTTGAGCAGTCAGTTGGTACATCAAACAAGGTTTGACTAAAAATTAGTTTTTTATGATGATACGTAGAGGGGACAATTTTTATTTTCGCAATATTAGCATCCAATGTAATTGGTTCTGTGATAAAATTACTACTAATTGTTCCGTCATCATTTACTCTGAAAGCGTAACGGTCAAAAAGTTTCTCTTTTCCATCCTTGTATACGTAGAAAATATCTACCCCTTCACCAATACTAAATGCGTTGGATTTTCTATTATATTCTGAAACTTTTCCACTAAATGAAGCTCTAATTCGAAATGTACAAGGTGTTTTGTGCCTTAAATACATATGATCTGACAGGTGTGTTACACTTTCTTCCAGTATCAGTTTACCGTTCACGTTTTTCACGGTTGCCTCTTTTTCAAAGGTCCATTCACCCGAACCTTCCTCACGGCTCCACATGTCAACTTTTTCATTTACCTTGTAAGGTTGGTTGGTGGAAGGATTAATTGCCCCTACAGGGATCTCGGTTTTCAGGGTTAAACCACCATTCGAAAAGGTTTTAACGCTTTTACCTCCAGCTGTGAACTTAATGTTAAACATGCCGATGGGCTCTAAAGAAAGCTCATCCCTGGTGCCACCACCCAGATTTACTCTTGCAGTCAATCCACCGGGGAATATCGATGCTGCATTGTTGGCAGTAGGGTCGTAGTAAACAACATTAGCTGTAACTGTTCCTGTTACCGCTGCTCCTGAAGCATCGCGAAGTACCACGCCGGGTGCTAAGCTTAGTTGTTGCTCTCCACCATTCAGCGGTAGTACGGCTGTTGAAGTGGTCGAACCCGAAGCACTTGAACTGGCAAAGGAGGGTGCGCTGGCTACTACTACTCCTTCGGGAGCATCGTTGAGTTTCACTAAATTTACGGTCAGAATACGCGTCCTTTTCCGTTCAAACTGAACCCGCTGGGTAACAGAAGTATAGCCTGGTGCCGAAATTTGCAGATCAAATTCTTTGGGAGTGGTCAGCATAGCTGCCGAATCAATTTTGGTTGGGTCCAGAATCAGGTGGATGAGCCCCAGCTTGGTTTTGTAGGCACTGGATTTGATTCCCAGGTTGTTGTAAACGATAGCGGCATCTTTTCCGCTCACCGTCACCGTTACTACTGCATCCTCGATGTAGTCGTTGGTTTTTGCATTTTTAATTGCAAGTTGCAGGCCTGTGTCAAACACAGGAGTTCCGAGTACCAGACTCAGCGAGTCGGTAGCCAGATTAGTGAGTTTTTCGATGTCTTCGGTGAACGTGCATCGGCTGGTGAGTACCACAAAAGAAATGGTCATTACTACCAAAAATAGCTTTTTCATTACAGTATAATTTTATGATTTGAATACATAATTGATATTAGCATTAAAATATCCGGAACGACAATCCCAGTTTTGCCACCGGATAGATTCCACTCCAGCTGAAATCGCTCAGCACTTCATTGATGCGCTTTACCGATGCATTATCCGAATTGCCCTGCAATAAACCAGTTCCTGTCATGTCGATAACATACGATCCCATGTGATAGGCACCCAGCTCAAAGTTCAGCGCAAGTTTTTTATCGCGGGAGATGGTTCTTCCGAAACCCAGTCCAGCATAGGGTGAAAGGCGACGTTCGGGAAGAATCTTCACATTCAGTTCGCCGATATCTTCGGGCTGGTACTCAATTTCGCCAATCTTCATTGGATCTTTTGGGATGAGATTCACACCCAGGTCGAAGTTCGTTTGAACCACACCTCCTGTGAGGTAAAGACCTTTCAGTAGATAGAAATCTACATTGGCAGTAATACCACCCACTTTGATATTCGGTGTGATGTTAAAATCGATATCTTCGATGCCGTAAACAAAAGGCTCGGCGAACGATTGTGTCAGCGATTCGTAACCCACCCGCACTGCAATAGATCGGTTCAGTGCAGCGATAACACTGAATCCCAATCCATTGGTGGAGGCACTTCCTCCGATGGCTAAACCGATTTTCTTGGGTGAACTGTCCTGCGCTTGTATAGCTGGTGTACCCAATAGTAGCATGAGTACCGGTAAAATCAATATTTTGTTCATATATTTTATGTGTTAGTTGTGATTAAAAACACCTGCACTGTTTGAATGAGTGCAGGTGTTATTTACAGATGAGTTTACGTTAACTGGCCTATAACATCGGCATCTACTTCCACTTTGTATGAAACATTGATGCTTCCATCGGCCGCTTTTTGAGCCTGAATTACAATGGAGGCGCTGCTGGATTGATCGCCCAGCGATAGTCCGGAGAAGGTTACTTTGTAACGATCGGTGCCGTCGGCTTCAATCTTCATCTTCGCTTTTCCCTGATTGGCTCCTAAGGTTATTGCGACATCGTAGTCGGTATTTAAAGCTATGCTCATCTTTCCGGTACCGAGGGTTAAAAAGGCACTGCTGTAGGTTGTACCTGAACCTGTTTTGCGGTATTTAATTTCCATGCTTGGTTTTACAGTCAGCGGACCCGACGAAACCTGCAAATTGAAATTGATATTGAGGTTAGGGTCGGAAACAGCAGCCTCGGTAACAGTGATGTTATTTGTTATCAGATCTGCGCAATCAGCTGGTATATTAAACAGAGTTTGACTAAATGCCATTTTCTTAACATTATCAGGAGAGGGGATAATTTTAATTTTTTCAGACTGACTTCTTATAAATACCCGGGCAGAGACACTCCTCCCAAGTACTGTTCCATCTCTTCCCATATCTAATCTATTACTATTAACTTGTCTCTCCTTTCCTTTCTCATCTACAATGTAAAAAAGTACTTTTTCCATTGTAGATGTATAATTACCATATCCTGACACCTTTCCTGAAAAGTTTGCATAAATACTTATTTCACAACCTCTAAAGGGGCGTACAAACATATGATCGGAGAGGTGTGTTACACTTTCTTCCAGTATCAGTTTACCGTTCACATTTTTCACGGTGGCCTCTTTCTCAAATTTCCATTCACCCGAACCTTCCTCTCGGCTCCACATGTCAACTTTATCATTCTCCTTGTAAGGCTGCTCGTTGGAAGGGTTAATAACTCCATCCGGAATCTCGGTTCTTATCGTTAAACCACCATTCGAAAAGGTCTTGACGCTTTTACCTCCAGCTGTGAGCTTAATATTAAACATACCGATGGGCTCTAAGGCAACCACATCCTTGTTACCTCCACCAAAATCTACAGTAGCTATTAATCCTCCCGGGAAAACCGATTCGGCATTGTTGGCTGTAGGGTCGTAGTAAACCACATTGGCTGCTACTGTACCTGTTACGGCTGCTCCGGAAGCATCACGCAGTACCACACCTGGTTCCAGCTTTAATTGCTGCTCCCCTCCGTTAAGAGGAAGGACTCCTGTAGTGGTGGTTGAACCGGAAGCGCTGGAACTGGCAAAGCCGGAAGCGCTGGCTACCACTACTCCTTCGGGAGCATCGTTGAGCTTCACCAGGTTCACCGTTTGAAGTTGTGTGGTCTTACTTTCAAACTGAACCCGCTGAGTCACCGATGTATAACCCGGTGCCGAAATTTGCATATCAAACTCTTTAGGAGTTGTCAGCATGGCTGCTGAGTCAATTTTCGTTGGGTCCAGAATAAGGTGGATAATTCCCAGCTTGGTTTTGTAGGCACTGGACTTAATTCCCAGGTTGTTGTAAACGATAGCGGCATCTTTACCACTTACTGTCACCGTTACTTCTGCATCTTCGATGTAGTCGTTGGTTTTTGCATTTTTAATTGAAAGTTGCAGGCCTGTATCAAAAACAGGAGTTCCGAGTACCAGACTCAGGGAGTCGGTAGCCAGATTAGTGAGTTTGTCGATGTCTTCGGTAAAGGTGCATCGACTATTCAGGATCACGAATGAAACGGTCATTACTACCAAAAATAGCTTCTTCATAAAGTAAATTTTTAATAAATAAAAAAATGATTTATTACTACGCTTTGCGTTTTGCAGAGCAAGCAATACTACGAAATGTTTATCTGTTTTTGATAAAATGACATCTGATTACGTAAACATGTTATTATATGTAAATGTTTACGTTAAAATAATTTTTTTTGTCAGCAAATCCTGTGTTTTGAGAATCTGATTGATATGGGGTGATTTAAAATATCCGGAACGACAATCCGAGTTTCACCACCGGATAAATACCACTCCAACTGAAATCTGTCAATACGGTATTAATCCGTTGTACCGATTCATTATCCGAATTTCCTTGTAACAAACCGGTTCCGGTCATGTCGATAACATACGAACCCATGTGATAGGCACCCAACTCGAAATTTAAAGCCAGCTTTTTATCCCGGGAGATGGTTCTTCCGAAACCAAGTCCGGCATAGGGCGATAATTTACGTTCAGGAAGAATGGAAACATTCAGTTCGCCGATATCTTCAGGCTGGTACTCAATTTCACCAATCATCATTGGTTCTTTCGGGATAAGATTAACGCCCAGGTCAAAATTGGTCTGAACCACACCCCCTGTGAGGTAAAGCCCTTTCAGCAGGTAGAAATCCACATTGGCAGTAATACCACCCACTTTAATGTTGGGTGTGATGTTGAAATCGATATCTTCGATGCCGTACACAAAAGGTTCGGCAAACGATTGAGTAAGCGATTCGTAACC
>JANJXE010000354.1 GCA_024709185.1 Paludibacter sp. | reverse complement strand
TAATGCTGTAGCCATTCCTCTTTTACTAATCTGAGTATAAACGATATAATAGATTCCCTGTCGCTTAAACAGTTGCCCACCTTCATGAAAGTGATGCTCTTCTTCTGTAAGTAACGAT
Source organism: Paludibacter sp. (assembly GCA_024709185.1). GTDB lineage: Bacteria > Bacteroidota > Bacteroidia > Bacteroidales > Paludibacteraceae > Paludibacter. Next base: position 5,249 of record JANJXE010000354.1, on the reverse strand, counting down.
GAGAGTATAGTTGAAGTATCAATTTCAGTCATTGAAGGTTTTAGTTTAGCCACATGCAATGAAAAAAAACCATAAGTAATATAGGACTGCCCATCATCATCGGTAAAAATTGATGGCAGCATCTGATTTACACCTTTCAATATCTGAGCATATTTAAACGGACCAACAGGTTTATTTCCAACAGCTAATCCCACATCACTTCCCCCGTTTTGGTGAGAATAATACAATAAATATTGGCCGTTTTTAAATACACAATCGGGACCATAAAGCAGATTGTCGGTATATTCTATCTGATCATTTGTTCCTTTTGAAGCAAATACATTTTCAGCTACCTGCCAGTTAATCAGGTCTGATGATGATAGAACATCATAACTTTCAGAACACATAATATCAGGTTTTATATCTTTTGCTGAAAAGATATACATTTTACCATCATTAAAAACCCTTGCTGCAGGATCTGCTAAATATACACCTGGCCTGATCACCGGATTAAGTGAATACAGGCTTGTGTAGAACACCATACCAAAGAATAACCATAGTTGAATCTTCACAACATATAATGATTTATAATGATTAACCTAATTCTTTAGCAGCTTCAAATAAGGCCAGCACATTTTCAACAGGAGTATCGTCCTGTATATTGTGTGCAGGTGCTAAAATATAATTTCCTTTTTCTCCTAAAAGTCGGGCAATTCGTTTTACCTCTTGCTTAACTTCTTCAGGCGATTTATTTGGTAAAAGCTCCTGAACACAAATAGCTCCAAAAAAACCGATTTGCCCTTCAAAATTTGACTTAATATTTTCAGCTTCCATTTCATTTGCTAATGGTTGAAGTGGATTCATAAAATTAAGTCCCAATTCAATAAATTCAGGAATTATCTGAGAAATAGCACCGCATGAATGCCATGCCAGGCTAATATTCGGATTTATTTTACGAAAAGCCTTAAACATTCTGTTAATTCTTGGCTTGAAGTACTTCTGGAATTCTTCCATACCCATTATCATACTGGTTTGGGATCCAAAATCATCTCCGGCCCATATCATATCAACACCCAATTCTATAAGGCGAACTCCTGTTTGAATCGCAATGTCAGTAACTTTGTCCAGAAGCACCTCTATATACGGCTCATTCAGCATCATATCAACCAAAAATTTTTCAAGACCGACCATATACCAGGATATTTCGAAAATCGCACATTCTAAATCTCCAATAATACCATGGGTTGATCCATATTTAGCAATGGTTTCTTCAGCAAATCGGAATCTACCCGGAGCATTTACATCTGGAAATTTATAGTTTTCAATATCCGCAACAGATGTTGCATGTGCTAATGGATGTACAACAAATTCGTCATATAATCCAACGGTTCTGGTTCCTATTCCCCATTCATTGAAAGTGATTCCATCCTCTCGCGTATAGGGCAGATTATCATCAGGATAACAGGCTGCTACAGCGACAACATCTACACCCATGTCCACAAGTAATTTGTTAAACGAAATTCGACTTCCTAATAATGAAGAAACGGGTTGTTCATAAGGGACACCAAGATGGTCGCTTAATCGTTTTGCCAATTGAGGCACCAAGCTTACATACAATGGGGGACGATCTGTTGTTTTACCATTCAACGTAGCTAAAAATCTTTCTCTGGAGTTCATGTTGGAATTATTTCTTAAAATGATTTTTGGTAATTGCATACTGAAAATTAATAAAGGTCAGGTTTTCAGAATTTTCTTTCTGTAATAGATTTGGTCACCAAGTACCTGCAATATATAATAGCCTTTCTCGAAACTTCCTATGTTCACACTAAATTCTGAAGTCTTAAAATTGCGAGAGTATATTTGCTTTCCTTCCATAGTCACGATATTCACCTGGATATCATTATCAGACACCCCATTTAAAATCATGAAGTTAAGGAAATTGTTTGTCAGGTCTGGAAATACAGTTATCCTGCAATCGTCAACCTGATTGATGTTATTCAATTGTGTAGTACTAATCAGCGAAATTTTCTCTAATTGAGCTGTTGATTCACCTGCTGCATTCTTTACTTTAAAGTAAATAGTTTTCAGACCATTTGGTGCAGATAAAAGAAACGGAACACTTGAATTATAAGTTTCCCATACTGCCCCCTGGAAATCAGCATTCTCGCTGGCCATGTAATACGTAGGACGCGAATACAAAATAGTAGATGAAAGTTGCACTAACCTGTTAGTTGTCGACGCGTGACCGCTGTTTATTGTAAAAGCTGATATTACCGGAAGGGCAATTGAATTTAACTCAGCATTATACACATAAATTTGGCCAAGAAAACTTACAGGAATTGGGCCCGCCATTGGCTCTAAATAGTATAAATCATTGCTGGCAGAAGTAACATAACTCCGGTTATTTGTATTATAGAGCGAAATGCTTTGATTAACTGAATTTTGCTTCCTTATAAAAAACATATTATCCTGTAAAAGTACATTTTGATGAACACCTGATCCATCATAAGTTTGTCCAAGACTTAGCTCATACCGGTAATTACTCGATTTCACATTACCTGCAAACAGGTTCTTCTGAATCACGATATTCGTATTTCCGCCAAAATTACCACCGTTCATTAATAGAATTGAATGACCGTCGTTGTTGATGAATTTTGTATTCTGAACAGTAATATAGTTGTTGTTTGATTCAAAGTCGAGACCACAACCATCAGGCATACCCTGATTTAGAATTTCAGAAAATTCACAACTGTCCAGGAGCATATTCTGACTATTATTTAAAATTACCCCGGTAGTACCATTTGGCCAGGTTCGTCCGGGCACGCTCGAGCCTTTCTCAATTCGAATATTTTTTATAACTCCCCAACCATTGGCATCAGGCTTCATAACACCCCCAATTCCAACCGTTGCTCCTCCGTTTACTCCATCAAAAGCAATAACGCCATTCACTATACCACTCGCTCTACAATTATTTATTTTTACTTTATTCACGAGTTGACGCCAAATATTGGACCCACCACCTGAAACAAAAGGCCAGTAAAATACACTCATAACGCCTGCAATAGCTTCATTAAACTGACAGTCGTACACTTCAAAATCGGATAAAACGGTGGTATGATTACCTGTAACTGTTTGATTTCCGAATGTTTGCCCACCAATAAATATGGCAGTTGGGAAAACATATTCGTTAGATCCACCGTCTGCAGAACCGTTAATAGTTTGTAAGTTACCTTTAACAGCAGCTAACTGAGAACTTATGGCTGCATTTTTATCAGTAGCCGTGTTAATTGCTATCATAACAGGGTCACAGTTAATATTATTAAATGTAACATTTGAAACCCTGAATCCAGTATTCTGAGTGCCTGCTACTGTTCGATAATATATTCCCAATCTTGTATTTGAAATTTCTAACTCCTTTATTTCTATATAATTCATTGGCTGTTGTTTTGCAACGCCTGATGTTTTATCCAAATCGGTTATCAATAGACCTATATCATCGGCATGGTTCGTTAAAGAGATTTTGGGCTTATTGTTATCAGATCCATACGCACAAACTGTAATCCAGTTACTCTCAGTTCCTGACCCTCTGATTTCAAGACGTTGATTCCAAATACTGCCCCTTTTCAAATAAATCTTTGTGCCAGCTTCAAGCACAGTAGAATTTACATAATTGAATGTTTTTAATGGGTCCTGTTCTGAAATACCTGAATTACTATCGTTACCACTTTTCGCATCAATATAGATTGCTGCTGAAAAAAAACGTTTTGTCTGTTGACCTTTTTTTACCAAAAGGTTTTTCACACTAAACGAAGCTGTGCCTGGAGCAAACAGCACAAAAGGATTGTTCAATACAGAAAGGTCGGCCTGATAATTTACAGGGCAGGTAAACCCATCGACACTGACAGTAATTAAACCGGTATTATTTACATTAACCTCAACATCATAATAACTTTTATTATTACTGAACAATGCTTGATAGGCTGCATCATCATTTGTTAGCTTAACTACATTTCCGGTTGTGGTATAATCAAAATTCTTCAATGCAGAAATCTGGTAACGGTTTACCTCAATAATTATCCCTTTACCTCCTGCTCCCCAACCGTTGTCTGAACCTAAAACCAAGGTTGAATTTTGTCCTGTCGAAGGAATAGTTATTTCAAATTTCAAATTTAAACCTGTATAGGGATTTGCCGGCGACAATCCAAACTGTGTGGCTATTCGTGAACCAACAAGAAGGGGTCCGTTGAAATGCAAGGCTTTTGTAGTAGCATTAACAGTCCACGACACGTTTTGTCCGGCCTGAGGCCACCATGAATTTGGCAACGTTGCGTATGTGTTAACCGTAAAAATCAAGCAAAAAAGAATGACGATTTTTATTTTCATTTTGATGTTCAAATAAACTTATAGCTTTGAATGACAATAAAATCCTAATTATTTCACTCCCTGTAAATAACCCTGAAAATCGATATACTGTTTTGAGGACTCCTGATAAGTTACAGGTTTAGGATTTAACCAGTTAACTAAACGGTTCTTTATAGAAAATGCAAAAAAAACATTACCAAGAGGATCGTAATGACCTACAAAATACTTAGCATAATAGTCGTTTACGCTTAAGTTGCTCTTTTTAAAGTCTTCAGCATGAACAATATTCATATCAAAATAATTGAAGTTTTCTTTTTGAAGGTAATCTACCATTACCTGATCAACTCGCGGCTTATCCATCATCAGAGCACTCATCACCTTGTATGGATCGAATATAACCACCATAAGATTTTTTTTATTCAATTTGGCATAAGCTTTTACTTTTTCCAATATATAAATATTAGCTGTATAACCATATTTATCAAGTAAATTCTCAAGATTCTTAACGAGATTTACTTTATCATTGATATCAAAATCCACATTTAACCAACGTGCAAGCTGAGTCATCTTTTCAGCATCAAAACCGGAAGTGTAGCCCTGAATATAAAGCAAAGCCTGTAAAGCAAGGTTGTCTTTCAGGTTTTCATACATCCAATCTTTATCTGTCATTTTATATAAAAGTTTGGGTGAATTTAACTTATTGTCGTGTTCAGTAAACTGACCTGTTTTCAAATCGAAATCCAGGTAAGGCCAAAAATTTCCATGGAAACTATATCCTGGGTCCATTTTATCGTTCCAGGGTTTGATGGCCATATACCTGCACTGAAGCAAACTACGTTGGTGATCGTCACCCCAAATATAGAATATAATGTTATCAGCCTTGTATTTAGTGTTTTCTTCTTTCAACA
>JANJXE010000530.1 GCA_024709185.1 Paludibacter sp. | reverse complement strand
TGAAGCCATTATCCCGGCAAAAGGATTTCTTACCTTGTGGGCCGACGAGGATTTGGGACAAGGTCCCCTGCACGTAAACCTGAAACTAAGTGCTTCGGGTGAATATGTAAGTTTATATGCTGAAAATAAATTCGGAGATCTGAAATTAATTGATGAAATTGCTTTTCCGGCTCTGGCAGCCAATCAGGCCTATGCGAGGGTACCCGACGGAGGACAAGAATGGAAAACCCAGCTTCCTACCTTCAATATGTCCAACCTGAGGTCTGGAAATGAGGAAATTGATCTTACCAATTTGAAGGTGTATCCCACGCGTTTTACCGACAGGATAACAGTAGAAAATGCAACAGGAAACATCCTTCAGCTTTTCGACCTGACGGGAAAAATCCTTGTAAATACTACGATTCATGAAGATCGAACTATGTTACAGCTTGATCATCTGCCGAGAGGTATGTTTGTATTGCGAATTGGAAACAAAAACTTCAGAATTCTGAAATAACTCAATTTCCCCATTCATAGGCTCCGGCATCGGGAGCTCCATCTGCAAGGCGATTCCTTCCGTTTAGATCGAAAGGGAATCGCTTTGCCATTTCAGGATCTGCAATACCACGGGCTGGAGAAACCGAATCAGGCATAAAATTATAGGTCAACTCCTTTTCAAGATTTTGTACGGTACCTTTAAACACTGTATCCCGCAAAGCCGACCATCGTACCTGCCGGAACTGAGGCAGATCAAGCGCTTTGGTCCTTTTAATGTACGAAAAGGCAATATCGGCTTTGTAAAGCGAATCGAAACGAGAAGCCAGGGAAAGTTCATTTTGTGCCGAACCAGCTATAATACTGTTGTAGACACGGGTCACCATAGGATAACTACGTGCCAGTGTCATCATCATAAATGCCGGAGCATTGTCACGTGCAACAGACTGCGTCGGATTGTTGAAATAATTAGCTATCGTACAATGATAAAAAGTATGCCTTCCGCCATTGAGATAAACGGTATAACCACCCGAATTGGTAATGGCTGAATTGCTGACAGTCATATCCCCATTTACTGCTACCAGATTGTAAAACAAAAAGTTGTGAATCCGGCAATCGGAAATTTCAAGATGTGGTTTGTTTTGTTTGTCCCTGTTTACATAATATATCCCTACATAGCCACTGTTAATATTGACATTCCTGAGCACATGATTTCCTGTAGGATTAAGCAGGTATACACCTCCCCACTGTCCGGCCACCAGGTTATAAGGAACAGGAGTCGTAAATCCGATTTTATCCATTCTATCGCCCCGAATGGATACTGGCTCTGCCCTGGTTCCTTCTGCTTTCAGGTTTCCATATACCAACAGGTTTGAATTATTGTGAAAGAATAACCGGGTGCCCGGAGCTAACTTCAAGGTAGCTGCCGTGTCGACCACTAAATCACCATAAATGAGATACGGTAACTTAGCATTTAACAGCGTATCTTTTCTGATGCGTAGTGAACGAAGCACCTCCATATCCTGCCCAAAAGCTTCAAGCACCATTTTAGTGGAGCCATCATCGGTAGTAAACAGTATGGAATCGCGAATGAGTATCGGCGCATCACTTTGCAGAGGATTAATTTTCACTTCTACAAAGATATACATCGAGTCGCGGGCACGCAGGGTGATGGGTCCAAAGCGATGGTCCTTATTGGTAGAGCCGTCAACATTGACCCTAAAAGGAGAATTGTTGCCACCTGCCAAATACAGATTCTCAATAATCAGGGGTTGCGAACGTCGGTTGTATACCATCACCCGTGCTGTAGCACTACCAATGGTTGTAAAAACAGTATCAAAGGTGAGAGTATCCTTTGAAAATGCAATTCCGGTAGTGCCAGCATCCGTGTCAAGCGTATCATCGCAGGAATTAAAAACCAGGACAATCGCAATTGCAAAAAGAAGTTGAAAGAGTGGCTTCATTTATTCAAAATTCAGGGTAAACAACAAAACCCGTGAAAACAAACCCGACAAGGCATTGGTATATGTTAAGCGGGTTGTATTTTCAGGAGTCGGAAATTTCGGTGTTAATACATTGGTTAGTCCGAAATTAACACGTACTTCAGGAGAGAGTTTGAAATAGCGGAAATAAATATCGCAACCAGCACCAGCTGTAAAAAAAACATCCGGCAGGTTGATAGTTACTTCCCGTAATTCGTCGCGCCCAAGGTCAAACATAGCACCAAAACCAGCTTCAATATAAGGTTTAAAATTACCATACCGTTCAGCATTGTAACGTAGTAAAAAGGGTAATTCGATGGGTAAAGAGAAAATATTAACGGTATGCACTGAATCAGAAAAAACGCCAGCTGTTTTATCGAAGGCTCTGAAATTTAAGTT
>JANJXE010000295.1 GCA_024709185.1 Paludibacter sp. | reverse complement strand
GATTAATCAACAAGGTACGCATGGATACGATTTAAGCAGTTAACGATGGCAAATATACAAACTTATTCAATAATCAATCTGAAATTGGTTGTTTTTTGAAGTTACGATACAAAGATACAGGCACCGATTGTAATCATTCAGGTAATCTGGTTACAAAAGGTCTGAAAAATGTTGCATCCATCTTCCACAGAAAAAGAACGAATGACACAATATTCAGCGATTTTGAAACAATCCTGTTGAATTTATACAATTAACTCAAACTACTTTTGAACGTGAATGCTAAGTGTAATTTTATAATCATGAAGAACCGACTTTTGCTTTTTTGTACATTGATAAGTTTTTCTTTTGCAGGTAGTATGGCTCAGGGATGGGAGGCTGAAATGGAATACCTTGGTGCTAAAGCCCCGGGTGGTTTCAGTTATCAGTGGAAAAATTACAACAATGAGCAATTAGGAAACCGTACTTTTCAAATGAATTACTTAGGTGCCCGCGAACTGAAACACGCTCCGGAAGCAGGAGTGCATCCCCGCATTTATTTCAACCCCGAAGATACTGCCGAAATCAGGCAACGTTTATACAACACCCGTAACGGAATTGAAGTGCGTAGGAAACGACATACCTTTACCACCTTGCTGTATCTGGGTTATTCAACAACTACTACCGGCGGAACTTTTAACCGCAATGCTTCATACGCCAGAAGCGCGTTGAGCGGGAAAGAATACATCAACAACACCGGATACAGGGAGGTTATGATTAAGCGACCTTTCAACCCGATGGAAAAAGTGTACCGTACTATCGCATTATGCAGGGGGAAGCATCCTTTTGTAATTATTGCCGATGATGTAAAGAAAAATAACGCTGTAAACAATTTCAAATGGGTGATGCAATTGCCTTCGGATGTCAGTGCCGAAGCCATCATCGATTTGGGCAACGGAATGTACGACATCTTGTTGAAGGAAATACCGGGCGACAGACGATTGCTGGTGAGGGTGTTAGTTCAACAGGATTATGCCTCGGGCACACCGCCTGCACGCATCGAAAATCACAGTTTTACAGCGGGAGATGGGAAAACCTACAGCTTATACCGGCTCGTTTGTGAAAGCAATTCGGTTGAACCGGATTTTAAAGTCATGCTTTTTCCCCTTACAGCAGGAGAACAATTACCGGAAACTACCTGGGATGCTTCAAAACAACAACTTGCTGTGTTGTGGCCGGATCAATCGTCGAATATAGGATTTTCAATAGTGGATGGCATGACCCGCATTGCCGAACTTAGGACCTCAGCACCTTTGAATGCAACTTCAGAAAAAAACTTGAGGATATATCCAAATCCTGCAACTAACCAGGTTCGCATCGAAAATACGTATAATGCTGAAATTGCTGTTACGACTTATCCGGAAATCTGGTTCTCAAACAGAAATCTGAAAATCAGGATACCCTGTTGAATACAGGTTTACTTTCGGCAGGCAGGTATATTGTCCGTTTGACAGGCAATCATATTTCCGACGAATCTATCTTAATCATTCATCCAAAAAATCAATAAAATGAACACAAATTTTCGGTTATCACTACTTTTTATTCTGACATTGCTTTTGATGTCGACAGGGTCACATAGCCTTGCGCAAATAAAATCGCATTTAACAACTGAGTATAAAGCAGGTCTCGAACTGTTTCTTTCACCTGATGGCAACGACGAAGGTCAGGGTACCTTCAGGTCGCCCTGGAGAACTATTCAAAGGGCTCAGCAACACATCCGTTCGTTAAAAGAAGGAAAAGGTTTACCCGAAAACGGTATTGTGGTGTGGCTACTCGGAGGCAGGTACGATGTGGGTTCGGGTTTAAAAATGACTGCTGCCGACAGTGGATTGCCCGGTAAGCCTATTCTTTATAAAGCCTGGAAGGAAGATAAAATTTCGGTTTTCAATGGTCACACCATCGACCCCGGGCTATGGAAACCAATCAACAAGGAGGCTGCTCTTCGGGTGCATCCTTCGATAAAACCCGAAATCTTGCGGGAACTTGATTTCACCAATCTGGGTATAAAAAATGCCAATCCTTTTGCCGACCGATTTATTAACTGGACACTGTTCGATTTTTTTGTGAATGATGTTCGACAACCGGTGGCTCAGTGGCCCAATCTGGATGAAAATATTCGCGGAGTGAATGAACCCGGCTGGACAACATGCAACGGTTCGAAAGATATTGTGACTTTTCATTATGCAACAGGTGGTACTCCTACCGACAACGATACTGTAAATGAAGTGGATCACGACGGTACCCGGCGTGCCGAACGATGGAGAAATTCGATGATGAAGGGCCACCGTATCTGGCTGAAAGGCTTTTGGCGTATCCCCTGGGAGGCTTATACCGTACGAATAGGCGGCATTAATCTTCAGGAAAAAACCATCACCCTCATTGTGAATGCCAACCAGGGCATGGGCAGTAAGTACAGTCCGCCCGCCGACCCCGACAACTCCTACCGCATTGGCGATGGAAAAGAAAAATGGTGTGCTGTAAACCTGCTCGACGAAATCGATCGACCAGGTGAGTGGGCGTATGACTTTAAAGACAAAAAACTCTATTATTACCCGGTTAATCCTCAGCAAATTAATGCGTATATTGCCGATAAAAGTGAGGCCGTAATCTCTGTTCAGGGTGCTTCCCATCTGCAATTTCAGGGACTCACAGTGGAAGGCAGTCAGGGGAATGGATTTGACCTGAAAAACACTATCGATATTCAGATTGCCGGTTGCAAAATACGCAATGTTGGTTCGGCAGGCATTTGGGACGATGGAGGCATTAACACCATCATCCGTTCAAATGATATTTTTGAAACAGGAGGCACAGGGATCACCATTCATAATGCAGGAAACAGAGCTAAACTCATACCTGCTAACAGTGTGGTGGAAAATAACCACATCCACCACAATGGAAAACTGACCTATTTATATGCCTTTTTCATTCGTAACAGTATAGGTATCCGGTTTTCAAACAACCTGATGCACGATATCGCAGCAGGTGGTTTCAGTACTTTACTAATTAACGATTGCATTTTCGAATACAATGAATTTCATAATATTGCATTGAAAGTAGCCGATATGGGAGCGTATTATGGTTATGGAGGCTGGACATGCTACGGAAATGAAATTCGCTATAATTTTGCCCACCATATAAACCGCGCCAACGCATGGTATTCGGATGATGGTACCAGTGGAAAAAATTTCTACAACAATATTGCTCATGGTGCTATCAAACCTTTCCTGATTGGAGGCGGACATCACAATATCGGCCGTAACAATTTAGTGGTCGATTGCGAATCGAGCGGGTCGATAGACGACAGAGGAATTGCACGCAAATACTTCATCTCCAACAATTTTGGGAAAGCAGTACGCGATATCAGGCCTGATGAAGAGCCCTGGAAAAGCTATGGAGTTCAGCTCATGAAAAAATACGGATATCCGGTTACAGACATGCTGTGGAGTGCCAAACTCGACACCCTGTGGCGACCCGAATATCCCAATGGCAGCATGTTGTATGACAATGTGGAAGTCCACGCAAAAGGTTTCAGCAAGCCCAAAACAGGAACCGTAACCGTTCGCGATAATGTATCCATCAACAAAATTGAAGAAGCAGGTTTCAAAGATTATAAAAACATGGATTTACGAACCGACAACGCCCTGATATTAAGTAAATTTCCGGAACTGAATACAATTTTCCCCAAAATTGGTCTTTACAAGGATGAATTCAGAAAAACTATACCCACCAGACAGGAAACAGGTGGATTGGAATACCGGAGTGCTGCCGGAAATAAAGCGTATGAAGACGCAGTTAACCGCTAACGTATTGCAAAAACAAAAAAATCAACAACACATAATCTGCCTGACTCTTGGTTCTTGGTTCTTGACTCTAAAAAACAGCAAACAAATGAAACACATACTTTGGCTTTTATTGCTCCCTTTTATACTACTGAAGGCACAAACCTATCCTCCCACGCCGCAGGATCGTGGTTATCCCTATACCCCTACTGCTAACGAAAAAGCCCTTAAAGCCATTGAAGGAACCATTGCACTTTTTCCCGACAGCCGCTATGCGTATGTGGATGGTAAAAGGGTGAGGCTTGATGAAACCAGCAAAATGGATTGCTGGTCGGTTCTGATAAACGGTAAGCTCTTCGTTCCGGAATATTTTGCAAGGATTGTTGCCGCTCAAAGTATTCGTTTTCAGCCCATTCCCAAAGGTCTGGAGATATTGAAAGACCGATGGGTGTATACGCCGGCAATCTCATCCGCAACCATACCTGCCGGAGTAGAAACAATCATGAGAGAAGGTAAAAAGTATTTCTCAGTGGTTGATTTTGCGAAAATACAGGGCAAAAAGGTCTTTACAAGTCCGCGCGGATTAGTGCTTATCGCCAATCAAAAAATCAGCTATCAGCCTGATTCAGTTACTGATGATTGTGTTGTTACACTTTTCGATACGCCGGAAAAATATGCTGATCCTGACATCGCATTACGGTACATCCCGACTCTCAAAGCACAGGGGAAGTGGTCACTCAATGCACGGGTTACCAAAGAGCAATTGATTGATCTGGAGCAGGGAGCTGAGAAAATATGGGAAGTAACACCCAAAAACAGCTATAATCTACAGGGTTTTAGCCCAAAAATGCTGGGTTCGACCGTTCCCAAACCGGGAGTGTACCCGCGTTTGCTGTTCAGCGAAAAAGACCTACCACTGTTTCGCGAACAGATTCGCACCAATAAAATGGCTCAGAAGTCGATGGCCGAGATAGAAGTTCTTTTCACTAAAACATGGTGGGATCAAAGTACCAGTGATGGAAAAATATTCCAGCTACTTCAAAAGGGAGATGTGGATGAAATAAAGAGGAATCAGGAATTACCCAAAGAAGGGGCAGCGGTGTATCATGTAGCCAAACTAACCAAGGACCACAAACCCGGAATTTACAACTCGCACATCACCTATGTGACCAACTGCCTCACAACCATGGCATTGTATGCAATGATTACCGGAAACGACACACTCGGAAGTCAGGTTGCACGTGCTACAGTTACCTACTATCGCCTTATTGAGCCTCGTATTGAAGAGCACATAAAAACGACCGATTCAGAATTTGGAATCAGCTTCGAAGGGGCAAATCATTCGAGCACCCACTGGAGAGGGATGCATGGTGTGGTACCCCACATGGATTTAGCATTCAGTCTGGATTTTGCAGGAAAATGGATGACTGCCGAAGAGTGCCGGTTTATGCAGTTACTCATTGCCAAAGCTACCTATGGCAGGCGCACCGGTGCTGGCGATGGCCCCAAACGTAACTGGCGCGACCACAATCATATGACCTGGCACCTGACGCACTGGCTGGCACTGGCGGCTATCGAAGGGTTGGACGGTTTTGATGAAGAGGGTTATCTTTCGGGAAAAGAGTTGGTTCATGATTTTCTGGAATATGGCATAGATTCCGATGGTCAGGCCTTTGAAAGCAATGGAAAAAGCGGAGGAGGCATTCAGTTTCAGTTGTTGAGCATGATAGCCCTGGCCCGCAGAGGCGATAATTTGTTCGGACATCCGCACTTGCGTAAACTACTCGAAGCACAGGTGCATACCACTTCGCCAAATGGCCGGGCAACCGTGAGCAGTGGCACCTGGGGAGGTTCGGCACTTTCGCCGCAGTTTGTGGCGGAAATGAAGTGCTTCTTTCCAGAGGATAAAAATGCCGATTTCCTGCTAACCCATGCTTATCCCGATATCAATCCTTCAAACTTTGATGTGGCAGTGTATAAACAAGCGCTAATTAAAAAAAACGGAAATCTCCGTTTGCCCGGGCCAACCTATCCTTCGCTGGTGATGGCATTCCCATACGTGAGCGACTGGCAGTATACACCCACCAAAGAAGCCATAAATGCTCCCACTGATTGGGAAAGCAAAACTTACGGCATGTTTGCTGCGTCGTCGGATAATACTGCTGATGCAGCCTGGCTATGTATGCAGGTTCGTCAGAATCACTATATTGGTACAGGTCACCATCATGCCGATGCCGGGATGTTTTACTTCTCGGGAAATGGCGTGAACTGGATTACCGAGAGTCCGTTTCCGAAGACTTATCATGCAAAGTATCATAATTTGGTATTGATCGACGGAGTTGCACAATCAGATATGTCGCCTGCCAAAGCGACTTATTCCGGGTCGGAATCTACTCCTGAATACAGCAGTGCTTCAGCCGATCTCACCTATGCTTATTCGTGGGAATGGTGTACGCAGGTAAATCGCTGGGGCGAAGGTTTCTCAGCAACCGCACAACCCTATCAGCCTTATATCTGGGAGTTGGAAACATTGCCTGAGGTACTCGAAATTTTCAGGGGAACCAGCAAATACAAAATGCGACCCTGGTGGGCAACTTCCAATCAGTCGAACTTTATGCCTACTCTCAGGGCGCCCTGGAATCCGGTGCAATACGCAAAAAGGAAAGTAACGCTTTTCAAAGGCAAGCAACCCTATGCGCTTATTTCGGATGAACTGAAAAAAGACGATAATAACAAGCTTTATCAGTGGAGTGTAATGCCCGGGCCGGGTGTGTGGAAAGCCGACTATCCCGGATTACCCGCAAATTGCATCGTTTTGGGTTACAATCAGCAGGCAGATCAACGAAAAGACTACAATTTCAACAAAGCCTTACAGCCGAAACCGGGCGACCCACTTTTGTTGGTATGTGCCGTGGATATGAACGAAAGCGGCATTGAGAACCTTCCACTAATCACCATTCAGGTTGAAAAAGGTGGGAATGATGATGATAAAGAAAAAAATTCATCCTATACCCGTTTAACTATCAACAAGTTGGATAAAGAGGCGCATTTCAGGGTAGTACTGGTGCCGTTCAGAATGGGAGAAAAATTACCGGTATTTGTTTACTGAAAATCCCATACCTTTTTCGCCGAAATACGCCGGCGCCACATATAGAAACGCATTGGGTTTGTATAGTGTGGCGCAGGCCGGTTCGGTTTGTTTTAAGTTGTTGAAAGCACTCCAGGCCCGATCGTACGCTTTTATGCCTTTTCTCAGCGCTTTTTTGTTGTAAACACCGGTTTTGTCGCCTTCGAAACCGAGTGCCATCACCTGCCAGCCGGAGGCAATAATACGGTGCAAATGCAGGCCATAAAGTGAAGATACCCGAATATAGGCAACATCTTCGTGATTAGCGGAAATTACCTGTTTACTCAGGCTTACAATTTTCTCCCATATTTGTACTGCTTCCTGTTTTTCGGCTACTGCTTTCCATAGCGTTCCATTGTTGTAAAATTCGGTAAACGCATCGTATAGTAATCCTTCTGAAGGATATTTTTTGGCCTCAGCCGGGTCGTAGGGTTCGATGCCGCCCAGAAACTCGTCGCGCATCCAGAAAGCCCAGTCGGGGTGCATTTTCAGGTCGGTCGACATATGACCGCGCAATACAGCTTTTGCCGAAAGCAGGCACAACTCGCGGAATGCTTTTCGGGAAGATGCTTTCAATATACCTTGTGAATCCATAAATCGATCAAATGCAACTTCTTCGGTAATGCCGGGGTTGTTGGCCCAGGTGCTGAGTACGAAGGCATTCATCCGCGGCCAGAATTCGTTGCTGATATAGGGACCTACCCAACCGCCGCCGCGACTCCAGGAATAAATCCCTGCAAAATTGGGGTTTGATTTTAAATCATTCAGGCAATTGGGACGAACACCGTCTTTATATTCCTCAAAGCCGTTAATTACGCCATTCATTACATAATTCGGATAGGCCCCTTTGCCTTCGTATTCGCGCTGGCACTGTACCTCTACCACCTGCCGGTGTTTGCCGGTGCCAAGTGCAGGATTAAACGGATACGTACGGTGGTAATCGCCCTGCACGTGCTTGATGGAGAAAATCAGATTGGGATGTGTTGCAATTTGATCCGAAACTGCCAGATAATACGCTGGGTCGTTGTGAAAACCACCTATCGACCAGGTACGGTATATCACTGTTTTATTATGCTTTACGCTTACTTCATCGCGCAGCAGGTTCAGCAGTTTGATATGACTTTCGGCTCCGTTTAAGATCGGATTATTGCCTGTATGATAAGGAACATTATTGAGATAGGTTTCACCGGTACGAATTACCAGTCCGTCGAGTTTGGGAAACCGGCGGAAAAGCTCATCGAACATCATTTTGTGCAACTGAATGGTAAGGGGTTTCTCAAATGAGATTTTCCCCTGCTCATCACACAGCTCCATTTTATACTTCGCAACCAGTTTTTTGGGCAGTACCACAATATCTGTGAAGTAAAAAACACGGATGCCTGCCTGATGGGCTTTTTCAATATTCTGATGGATTACTGCTGCCACCGAATCGGTCCATTTTCGTTCCGGAGAACCCGGCGAAAACAGCGTTGGGTCGAAGTCATCGAAGGTCAGGGCCGCAGTTGGGAAAATGAAATCGTTCATCACCTGCACAGTGAATCCCATCTCACGAAGGTAAACCGGATCATTGAATGCAGTTTTAGTAAGCGGTTCGCCCGGATTGTGATGTACCATATCCATGATAAATTCAGGCTTTTGAGCGTGAACTTTGCCTGAATGAAAAATACTGGCTAAAAAAAAGATAAAACAGAAGATTAATGAGACTTTCATTCGGTAATAATTGTATGTTGTAAGGTTGAATGTAACCACATGCCATAAACTTTGATGTGAAGTATTTACATGCTTATTTAATTTTTATTCTGACTTTACCATCAGTACTTTGGTTTCTCCGGGCTGAAGCACCGTTTTTTGTTTACCAAACAGGTGGTTTTCTTTCCATGGAATTGATTTTGCCTCGTTGTTTTCGGCTACAATAGTTACTGCTACAGTCTGTTGGGTCGGATTTTTCAGTATGATACGTGCTGAATCAGCTTTGCCTGAAACATACTGAACTTCAACATGATCTAAGGCAACTGCCGATTTTTTTTCCAAATCGACATATACGCCGGGCAATTCCACGATGGTAAGCATCAATGCCGTTTCAGCCCAGGTTGATCCCGGAAAAACCTCGCCAATTCCTTCGAACCAATCGGTGGTGCTAACCCGCTCGTTGACCCAGCCGGGTTGCAATCCTTCGATAGGACGTTCGGCTGTTGCCATGTACTGCGGAATGGAATGAGCAATTTCTTTCAGCAACTGCAAGTATAAATCGTTACCCGTGTGCCTGTACAATCGTAACAATGCCAGTCCCGAATGCGTACAAATGCCCGGTGAGCCATGTTTATTTTGGGTATTGGCAAATACAGCGCCTGTGGCATGCATATTCATCCTTCCAAAAAGCGATTTTTCAGGGAAGGAATAATCGTACGACATTACCCAGGTTGTAAGTTGGGCAGCTGTTTCTTCTGCATAGCGAAGCCACTTTTTATCGCCTGAAATGTCATAAAGAACCGCAAACGACTCCAGCACGGCATACCACGATTCGCTGTCGGGATTTTGCAGTGCATCGCCCACACCGCCACAGCTGATGCCTTTCGAAATGAAGTTATCATACATCCACTGAGCTGACTCGAGTGCAGTTTCAAGAAAAGCCGGCTCATTGTAGTACTGCGAAGCAATTGCTAATGCAGCAGGTGCAATTCCGGCACCGGTTGAGCCTCCTACTGTTATTTCGCCGGTGCGGCTATCCACAAACTGACCGAATTGCCCGTTTTTCTTCCAGAGTTTTACAAAAGCTTCGGCCACTCCCCGGGTGCCTTTTTCCCAGGCGGGATCGATGGCAATGGACTGCTTCTTCATCAGGTCGAATTGCTTCAGGATGTAATAAACAGCATCGGCACTTTTGCGGATCAGGTGCCAGTTTTCGGCCTGAGGCTTGCGGATATCACCACCGTACCAGCGGTTCCCCTTTTCGCCACTGTCCCAGAAAAAGCCCGATGGCGAGATACCGGCCGGAAACAGCCAGTTGAAGTTTGCTACCACATTCTTCCTTGTTTGCTCTTTTCCCATAAAAAGCAGCGGATAGGTACTAATCATGCCTCCTGTCCAGCCAATCTGCCAGTCCTGCAGAAAAATATTTCGCCCTCCAACGGCATAATATCCCCATTCCGGAACAAAATTGTAGGAGTTAAATTTCTTTTCGAGTACCTCGAAACTGTTGGAAAAGGAAATCACAGCCGGAAAAGCCGGAGTACTGCAAAAATCAGTTCTGATGCCGGTGTAATATGTAAACAAATCCTGTATCCGTTCCGACTTGAAAACATAGGTGCGAAAGGTGAAGGTGACTTCATCTCCGGCACTGAAATCACGTGGCTTATCATCGGAAGGAAATTGATTGTCTGTAATCTGATACTTGAATATTTCCCTTACCAGGGGAGAAGTCAGGCTGATTACTGCCTTTGATCGACATCGGTTTTCCTCTATACCCATACCATAATCGCCGTACTGATTGGCCTGCGGACAGGTTAGAAAAAAGCCGTACCTTTCTACAGAAGAGTGGAATCCGATAGAAGGTGAAGCCATACTGCCACTTCGCTCCTGTATCCGCGAAACCCCATCTGCAATATTCAAACGGGGAACATCCGATATGATCATCGGTTTATCACGGCCAATATCCCGGTAATCGTTTAACTTTGGTGAATAGGCAATTCTTCTCGATTCAAAACGATTGCCATTATAAACCGCAGCCGGCATCAATACATAGTTTTCCCTGTTCCAGTTATCAAATTCCAATTCCACCAGTGCTGCGGCCGATTTTTCAAACCCTTTTTCTAAACGAAAAACCACCTTGTATTCCTTCGTACCGGCTTCGATTTGTTTTTCGGTTATACTAATATCCCAGTTGCCTGTTTGTGTTTCAATTTTATTCAAACTATCGGCAATGGTTCTGTTGGTAAGCTTGTTGTAATGAGCAAAATCGTATTGCTGAATCGCAAAACGCATAGTATAACCGGCAGTAACGGGCGTTGCTGCCAAACTTTGCAAAAAAACGGCAAGAACTATAAAAAACTGCTTCATTGTTTGATAAATATTGAAACTAAATTTCACTGCACATCAGTACGAAACGGAGAAGCAGGCAATCCCTCCTTATTATAAAGATTCATTTGCGGACAAAGTCGCCATCCTGCTCTTACAGCGACAGGTTTATCCACACCATCTGCCCAAACCAAAACTTTATCCTTTAAAATTTGCGCTTTTGCAGGCACAAACACCTTATCGGATCCTGCGATTAAAAAATCGCGCAATTCACCATCACGTGCAACAAGTCCGCCGCCAATATGCTTAAAGGACAAAACCACTTTGTTCCCTTCCACTTTCATCGACTGGTATTCAGGACCTGAGTAAACAATATTCTCGCCGTAGGCGATAGCTCTTGCAGCCAATGCCAGTCTTTCGCCTACAGGTTGTTTATTTCCCGGATGAACATCCAGCGTGTCGTCGCAATCGTAGGTGACAGTAAGAGCTGTTTTGGAAACTGTTTGCGATGTAAGCAGCTGAGCTTCTTTTAATTCGGGATAATGATTTTTCCATCCCGGGATTTGCACAATGAGGAAAGGGAAATCGCCTTGTTTCCAGGCACTGCGCCAGTTGTTTATGAGTGCCGGTAGCAAGGAGCGATATTGCAGACCGCGGCTGGCATTAGCTTCACCCTGATACCAGGCTACACCTCTCATTGCATAGGGTATCAACGGATAAATCATGGTGTTCCATAAACCCGTAGGGCCACCGCGTTCGGCCGGACTCATAGGCGCTGTTGGCTTGCGGGGCAGTGGTTTTTTCTGCTGTACAGCCAGCGCCGAATCGATTTTGAATTGTTCGACCAGCGATGCTTCATTCATTTGATATCCTTTCAGTTTCGGGGCAAATTCTTTCAGATTCTTTTCGAAATTTGTCATGATAGATGCCCATTGAGGATTTGAATTCAGTGTTTCGGGGCTCATCCAGTTTTCGATGGCCGTGCCTCCGTACGATGAATTAATAATGCCAATTGGTACGTTAAGTTTCCGTTGAAGTTCACGGGCCATAAAAAAGCCAACAGCCGAAAAATTACCAGCCGATTTGCTATCACACACCACCCATTTTCCATTTACATCGTCGATTATACCGGGGATAGTTTCCGACTTTTTCAACGGGATAGAAAATTGTCGTATCATCGGAAAATTCTGTGCCTGGCTAATTACCTGTGACAATGGTTCAGCATTGCCTACCGGAAGCACTGCCCGAAGCGGAAAAGCCATGTTGCTTTGTCCACTGCACAGCCAAACCTCACCCACCAGCAAGTCATTTACGACAAGGGTTGTGGATCCGGTGATGGTCATATCCTTCGGCTGCATCGAGGCTTTCATGGGTTTAAGCTTTACCATCCAGCGCCCGTTAAACGCTTTAGTTTGAGCTTTCTGTCCGGCAAATTCAACTTCTATTTCTTCATTTTCGCCGGCAGTACCCCACACAGTAACTTCCATTCCCTGTTGTAAAACTGCATGGTTGGAAAAAAGTGAATTCAACTTTATCTGTGCTGAAGTTATGACCGTAACTATAAGCAAACATCCCGTCAGTAAAGTGTGTTTTGTGTTCATTGATTTGTGATTTAAACAAATAATCCTGCTAATGTAACAGGATTATTTGAAATTGGTATGGTTGTGATTATTGTATTTTATTCAGAGAAATATCATCAATCCAGAAAGTTTTAGGATAGGGCCCCTCTGGTAGTTTTTTATTGTTATTCGGGCGAATCGAAATACGCATATTGTCGCGTTCTTCATCGGTCCAGCCCGACAAATCCACCCTCAGTTTAAACTGTTTCCATTCGGTTGAAACCGTGAAGTTTCCAGTGTAGGGTTCTGCTCCATTG
>JANJXE010000278.1 GCA_024709185.1 Paludibacter sp. | reverse complement strand
TTATTGCTACCTTTACACCACAGATGCATGAAATATTCAGCGAATCGACAGCTTATAAAATGATATACATGCTTCGCAGCGTTGTGGATGGTGGAACCGGCGGCCGTATACGTGGACGCTTTGGCCTTACAATGCCAATGGGAGGAAAAACAGGAACCACCAATAACAACTCTGATGGTTGGTTTATGGGCTTTACACCCTCATTGGTTTCGGGAGTTTGGGTTGGAGGCGAAGATCGATCGATTCACTTTGATGGAATAGCAGAAGGTCAGGGAGCCAGCATGGCGCTTCCAATTTGGGCATTGTATATGCAAAAAGTATTGACGGATTCTACACTAGGCTATTCTTCAACTGAAAGTTTTGATGTGCCGGGTTCGTTTAATGTTAATGAAGGTTGTGAGGTAAATGCATTCGAAGAATAAACGCACAACATATTTAGTTTTACTGTTGCTGTGGATATCTTCGGCAGGTGTTTTTGCACAGCTCAACACCGATCGCATACTAACTATTGGCAGAAATGCTCTATATTTCGAAGATTACGTTTTATCGATTCAGTATTTTAATCAGGTAATTGAAATAAAGCCATTTATGGCAGAACCGTATATGTACCGAAGTATTGCCAAGATCCAGCTGGGCGATTTCGAAGGAGCAGAAGTAGATGGTTCGGAAGCAATTGCCCGAAATCCTTTTCTCCCGGAAGCTTATTATGCCAGAGGTTTTACACGGATGCGACTGGGGAAGTTTGCTGAAGCAGCAAGCGATTTCAGTAAGGCTATCGAATTTAGTCCGGTTAGTCGACATCTGATGCTGAGCCGTATTGATGCCTACGAACGTATGGAAAAATACGACAAAGCTCTGCAGGATCTCGAACAACTTATGAAGCTGGATCCCCGAAACAATCAGCTATTGTATGATAAAGGAAGAATTCAATTGTCACTTAAAGATACAGTCAGTGCAGAAAAAAGCTTTTCTGAACTCATTGAACGTGAAAAAAAATCACACATCGGATGGAGTGCCCGTGCTTTACTCAGGCACCAGAAAGGCAACCTAAAGGCTGCTTACGAAGATTATTCAAAAGCAATTCAACTTGAATCAAAGCATTTTGGTGATTACATGAACCGTGGGGTAATCAATGTTCGGGAAAAGCGGTTCATGGAAGCTCTATCCGATTATGATAAAGCTATTCAACTGGAACCTAAAAACATGCTGGCTTATCTTAACAGGGGTATTCTCAGGGCAGATCTGGGTGATGATAATAATGCCCTTTCCGATTTTGTTCAAGTGTTGAAAATGGACAGCAGTCTGATGGAAGCCAGATACAGCAAAGCCTTACTGGAACTGAAGCTCAAAAATTTCAGAGAGGCCATCAGAGATTATCAACTGATTCTGCAAAAACATGAATTTTTTCTTCCTGCGTATTGGGGAATTGCTCAGGCTTATGATGGTTTAAACAATGTAAGAGAAGCATTTCGTTTCCGACAAAAAGCTTACGATCTGGAGCGCAACAAAGAACAGATCCGGGAAAAAATGAAGCAGGATTTGGATGCTAAAAATAAAATTGCGGATAATCAACCGACTGAAAAGGTAACCAGTAAAACAAGTGTGTTCAATCGCTATGCTACTCAGAATATTGACGAAAATGCTTATGAATCAAAATATACCGATACACGCCGGGGACAGGTTCAACGGCGATTTGTTGATGTTATTAACGAACGGAATTTTGTTATCAGCTATTATTCCAAAGATGATGATATTCGTCGAACTACCCTCTTTCATCCTCTAATTGCTGAATACAATCGTCGGCGTATTCTTCCGGCTTCTATAAAAGTTACTGCTCAGGAAATTCCGTTAACCAAAGAACTTATTCAACAACATTTTGAGCATATCAATCAGGTAAGTTTATTAATACGTGAAGATGACCGTAATCCGGATCTTTATTTCTACCGTGCGCTGGAATATGCACTGGTACAGGATTTTCCAAATGCTATAGAAGATTTAAACAGAGCAATTTTGTTAAAAGGTGACTTTACCCTGGCCTATTTTATGCGGGCAAATATTCGTTTCAAATATACCGACTATCGCAAAAATGCAAACAGGGAACTTAGGGCCGATGGTACAGATATCACAGTTCCGGATAATGAATACAAGCTCGATGTAGAACTTATCATGCGCGATTACGACAAAGTCGGTGAACTTCAACCCGATTTCTCATTCAGCTATTACAATAAAGCCAATATTCTAAGTTCTCAGAAAGATTTTAAGTCAGCGATTCAACTTTATTCACGTTCTATCGAAAAAGATAAAGATTTTGCTGAAGCTTATTTTAACCGGGGATTAACCTATTTATTTATTGGTGAGGACGCTAAAGGATTAGCTGATTTACGTAAAGCAGGAGAGTTGGGAATTTATGGGGCGTATAATTTACTTCAACGATTCAAATAACTCAAGTGCCTCGCCTACAACAAAATTACTTCCGGTAATCAGGATCATATCTTCTGGCGAAGATTCGGAAAGGGCTGCCTGAACTGCCTCTTTAACGGTATTGAATGTATTCCCGTATAGATTAAACTCAATTGCCTGTTGCATCAGTTCTGTGGCTGGTAAAGCCCGTTTTGTATTTGCGTTAGTGAAATAATATTCAGAATCACCAGGAAGCAAAGACAACACGCCCCTGATGTCTTTATCGTTAACCATGCCGATAATGATTCGTTTTCTTTTGAAGGAAAACTCTCGTAGTTGATTGACCACTGCTGTAATTCCCTGGACATTATGTCCTGTATCAGCAATGATGAGCGGTTCATCTGAAAGCTTTTCCCAACGACCACGCAAACCGGTACTATCGCACACCCTTGCAAGGCCCTCTTGAACTGCTTCATCCGTAATTATAAAATCTTTTAGTTTTAGTTGGTCAATTGCTGCAAATACTGTTGCCAGATTTTTCAATTGATACGTACCTGTTAACTGAGAAGAAAAACGTTTATTATTGAAGCTGAAATTCAACGTTCCATTTTCATTATTCAAAAAACTGACATTGAAATTACTTTCTGCTACAACCATCCTGCTGGCTGTTTGAGCCGCTTTTTCTTCAAAAACTGGTTTGGTTTCAGGCAGCATTTCTCCAATCACCACAGGCACTCCGGATTTAATTATTCCAGCCTTTTCAAAAGCAATCTGTGCTAATGTGTTACCCAGAAATTCAGTATGATCCAATCCAATGGTTGTAATAATACTTAATTCCGGTGTAATTATGTTCGTGCTGTCTAATCGACCTCCCAATCCTGTTTCGATTATGGCGAAATCTACATTTTCGTGTGTAAAATAATCAAAAGCCATGGCCATTGTAAGTTCAAAGAAGGACGGTTGAACTTTTTCAGTTAATTCATGGTATGTTTTAATAAAATCAACAACATACTGTTGATCAATCATTTCACCATTAATTCGTATACGTTCCCCAAAATCGACAAGATGTGGTGATGTGTATAATCCGGTTTTGTATCCCGCTTGTTGTAGTATTGCTGCTAAGTAATGTGAAACAGAGCCTTTTCCATTTGTTCCTGCGATATGAATGCTTTTAAACCGGGTATGCGGATTACTAAGTGCATCCAGTAACCTGACAGTATTTTCCAGTCCTGGTTTATACGCTGAAGCACCTGAAATGTGAAACACAGGTAAACGGTTATAAAGATAATCAAGTGCTTCTCTATAGGTCATTTGTATAGCCTTTGTCCGAAAATTTTACTTCCAATACGAACCATGGTACTTCCTTCCTCAATAGCAACAGGATAATCATCCGACATTCCCATCGAAAGTATATTAAAAGCAGAAAGAACATCCTGCATGTGTGTTTTTATCCTGTCAAACAGACTTTTCAGAGTACGAAATTCAGATCTCACCTGCTCTGTATTGTCGGTAAAAGTAGCCATTCCCATTAATCCGCAAATAGTGATGTGTTTTAGCTCTTTTAATTCACCCGATTCAATCAATTGTAGCAGTTCTACTTCATTAAAACCAAACTTGGTTTCTTCCAGTGCAATATGAACCTGAAGTAAGCAATTTACGTTACGACCTGCTTTCTGAGCCTGTTTGTCGACTTCCTGCAGCAATTTCAAGGAATCAACGCTATGAATCAAACTAACAAATGGCACGATATATTTCACCTTATTGGATTGTAGATGCCCAATAAAATGCCATTCTATATCAGCAGGAAGCAGTTCGTGTTTGGAAGTCAGTTCCTGGACTTTACTTTCTCCGAAAATGCGTTCACCTGAATTATAGGCCTCCCTTATTTCATCAATACTGTGAAATTTGGATACACATACCAGTTGAACATTTTCGGGAATGTTTCTACGAAGTTGCCTCAGGTTTTCAGTAATCATTCTACTACTGTCGGTTTATTGTTAAATTCAGCATCGAAACGAAATACATCCATAACGGTAGTTTCGGTAATTACAGCCACTTCCCAGTCGGCCATTGTACCTTTCATTCCTTCTGTGAGTCCGTCTAATGCTCCACGAAAATCAGCTGCCTGTACCATCATTACAACCGGAGTACGTTTTTCAACTCCTCTTTCTTCATCCAGAGTTACAAAATTGACCTTGCAACGGTACCATTTGTCACCATTATCATTGAAAAATAACTCACTTATTTTTACTCTTTTGATATTCGCAATCTGAAAATCACCACTGATGAAAGGTTTCATTTCCTGTACCATTCGTTCCTCGGCTTCTGTAAACGAAAGAGCATCCACGAGATACGATTCACCTACTTTACTAATTTTCCCGTCATCCGCTGTTTTTTCCAGCTTAACCTTACATTCGAACCAATTATGCATTGTATATTTTATTAATATTCATTGTCTTATCTCAAGTGTTTTGTTTCTGCAAAACTGGATGTAAAAATAATGCTTAATTCTGATAAATCATCGTGTAGTAGGAATAAATTTTCTGTATAAAATATTGAAAAAAACTATACCTTTGTAGTAAATATGGATGAAAAGACAAAACAATTTATTTTCGATCATTCGGAGGATGATCCTTTAGAGTTGGCAATGCGTGCCTCTTTATATCCAGCTATAGATATGGCTTTTTGTGTCCGTCAAATAGCTTCCCGTCAACGGGCAAAACATAAAATTCCTTCATTTTTTAAAAATACGGACGTTCTTTATCCTTCTCAATTGGCTATCGAACAATCCTCGTCGGAAGTTACTGCCCGGCATAAAGCTTCACTGGTAAGTGGACAACGATTCATTGATCTGACAGGAGGATTTGGCGTTGATTTTTACTTTGTGGCTCAACAGTTCAACGAAAGCATTTATGTTGAGCGGCAACAAGAACTGTGCGAATTGGCAGCAATCAATTTTAAGGTGCTTGGCTTACAGCACTTTTCTGTCATTCATGCAGATACTCTGGCGTATGTTCAACAGATGCCCGGGATGGATGTTGTATTTGTTGATCCACACAGAAGAAGTCGGGAAGGAAAAAAAACAGTGTTAATTAAGGATTGTGAACCTGACCTTACACTACTAGTTCCTGAATTGCTGAAAAGAAGCCGGATTGTCATAGCAAAACTATCACCCATGCTCGATATACATAAGGCTGTAAGCGATTTACCTGCGATAGTACAAATTGATATTGTGGCTGTAAATAATGAGTGCAAAGAAATACTTTTACTCATGAAATCGGAAACTGTAGTTGCTGAGGCAACTGCTGTCAGGTGTTACAATTACCTGAAAAATGGAACTGTTCAAACTTTTTTTCGTGAAACATTAGTCGATGAAACAGAAGCACTTCTTACCAATAGACCTTTAGTTTTCCTGTACGAACCCAATGCTGCTGTTATGAAATCAGGAGCTCTGAATGCTGTTGCTCAACACTATACAATCTTAAAGTTTCATCCTAATACGCATTTATATACTTATAATCAATTGCGTTCTGATTTTCCCGGTAGAATTTTCAAAGTCATTGAATATATGCCTTTTTCAAAAAAGACATTCAGATATATCCAGGAAAACTATCCAACAGCCAATGTTAGTGTTCGCAATTTCAGAATGACAGCCGAAGAATTCAGGAAAAAGGCAAAAATAAAGGATGGTGGTGATTGTTATATTTTTTGTTTCACTACGCTGGATAATCAGTCACTTGTTACTGTTTGCGAAAAGGTTAACTAATTTATAACGTGCAACTTGTCAATAAACAGCAGAATGAATTAATTTTTACAGAATGAAAAAGTTGGTAATATTAACCGGTGCAGGAATGTCGGCCGAAAGCGGAATTTCCACTTTTCGGGATAGTGGTGGCTTGTGGGAACAGCATAGAATTGAAGATGTGGCTACCCCGGAGGCCTGGATAAGAGACCCTGCCCTTGTACATCGTTTTTACAATCTTCGTCGTAAACAACTAACTGAAGTTGAGCCCAATGATGGTCATTTCGGTCTTGTTGAGCTTGAAAAGGACTTTGAGGTGAAGGTTATTACTCAGAATGTTGATAATTTACATGAACGAGCCGGCAGTAAATATGTTTTACACTTACATGGCGAACTGATGAAAATGCGTTCTACAGGACCGGATGAGACTGTTTATGAGGTGAGTAATGACAAGCTGGACTTCCAGGCCGGAGATCTTTGCCCAAAGGGTTATCCGATACGTCCCCATATTGTTTGGTTTGGAGAAATGGTTCCTGCCATCAATCAGGCAATTCAATTGGTTGAACAAGCCGATATCCTTGTCATAATTGGCACCACCATGCAGGTGTACCCAGCTGCCGGATTAATCAATTATACCCGTAGAAACATTCCCATCTTTCTGATTGATCCAAATG
>JANJXE010000268.1 GCA_024709185.1 Paludibacter sp. | reverse complement strand
CACCTCCAGCATTATGCGTGTTTCCACAAGGGAGTAAAAGTCATAACCCTGTAAATTCAGAACATCTGAAATCAACCCATCCAGCGCACTAATATCCAACTGATTAATAACCGAGCCACTTTGAGGCAGTGTTTTAATGATACCATAAAACTCCAGCTTATGTAATGCTTCTCTGATTTGAGTTCTGCCAAAACCAAAATCAAGAGCCAGTTTACGTTCGGCCGGAAGGCGATCGCCCGGCTTTAAAATTCCCGTTTTAATCAGTTCCTTAATTTTGGCTATGACCATATCCTCAGGCTTGGTCTGAGAATTTTGTTTAATGCCGCTCAACACATCTACCATACTCCTGAATTGTAATAAATTGTTCGTATTCAAATTTGGTTGACCAAAATTACTATGAATTTTTTAAATCACCAAATTTTTTTTAATATTGCCACAAAAAGTCTAAAGTTTGGTAAATATTTAGTGCTTTTTACCTCATACCGAACTTTTAGATACCAAAAAAATTATACTACTATGAACAATATTTCAGAAATCGCAAAATTATTTCTCAAACTTGGCATTATCGGTTTTGGAGGACCGGCAGCACACATTGCCATGATGCAGGACGAGGTAGTTCGCAAACGAAAATGGATGGACGAACAGCATTTTCTCGATTTAATGGGGGCTACCAACCTAATCCCCGGACCCAACAGTACAGAAATGGCCATTCACATTGGTTACGATCGGGGAGGATGGAAAGGTCTAATCGTTGCCGGACTTTGTTTTATCGTGCCGGCCGTACTCATAACCGTTGTATTTGCAGTTCTATACAAAAGCTATGGACATCTTCCTGAACTGCAACCTTTTGTGTATGGAATAACACCAGCTATCATTGCAATAATTGCAGCAGCAGTTTATCCACTTGCAAAGAAATCGTTGAAGTCCACTCAACTCTGGATTATCGGTATCTCAGTCCTAATACTTAATTTTTTAGGTGTAAGTGAAATTGCAGTGCTTTTCGGTGCAGGGTTTCTTGCGATGGGAATCAAAGCCATTCAGAAAAAAAGTGCGGGAAAAATGAGTGCACTACTCCCTTTGCCCCTATTGCAGTTTACAGGTGCCGGGATAGCGGCCGGCGGGACAATGGGACTATTTCTTACTTTCCTGAAAATCGGAGCCATTCTGTACGGAAGCGGTTATGTGTTGTTTGCATTCCTCAACACCGAACTAGTGGCAACGGGTTTATTATCTCAGCAGCAATTAATTGATGCTATAGCAGTTGGACAATTCACACCTGGCCCTGTTTTTTCATCCGTTACCTTTATTGGCTACCAGATTGATAATTTTAAGGGTGCTCTTGTTGCCACACTGGGAATATTCCTACCTTCTTTTTTATTTGTGGCCCTACTTAACCCGCTGGTAAAAAAAGTTCGTAATTCTAAAGTTTTTGCTGCTTTTCTCGATGCTGTGAATGTGGCCTCTGTTGCAGTTATCGCAGTAATTTGTATTGAAATGGGGATGGCAACAATCACCGACTGGCGTACCATTTCAATTACGATAGTGAGTTTCGTTGTAGTTTTTGGATTCCGGAAACTTAACAGTGCTTTTATTGTACTTGGCGGATCGCTCGTTGGTTATTTGCTTACTCTGGTTGGGTAAATCCACTCGAATTAATCCTGTAACACACCATACAAAATTACATAGCAACCAATTTGCGAATATTATCGTTGTGTCCGTAAAGTACCATGATGTCTCCTTTGGTCAGAACTGTAGATGCCGAAGCAATTCCCTGAATTTCGAGGCGGGGCGACTTCCTGAAAATTCCAAGAAAATTGCGTTCCTGAGTATTTTTTAATACGGTCAGTACCACAACACTAAAATTCTTGTTAAAACCTATTTCCTCAATGGTTTTACCATGCATTGTCGACGGTACTTTCACCTGAGTGATGCTGTAATGATCCGTAAGTGGAAAGGTATCCACTATTCCGGAAGTAGTTAGTTTGACTGCCCATCGCTCGGCGGTTTCTTCTTCGGGACGAATAATTTCTGTAATTTCCATTGCTTCGAGAATCGTTTCATGAATTGAAGATACCGACCTACTGATTACCCTGGGTACATTCAGCTTCTTCATCATTGCGGTAACCAATAAGTTGGCACCTTCATCTTCGCCAATGCAAACTACCACAATATCGGTATTTTGTAACGGAAGATTTTTTAATGCCTGTTCCTGCCGACAATCAAGCGCTATTGCATAAGTGATATCATCCTTAATAGACTCAACAATTACCTTATTGATATCAACACCCACTACCTCATGACCGGTTTGTGTAAGCTTACGAGCCATTGCAGCACCGAAGTTTCCTAATCCAATAATAATAAACTTCATACAATTACCTTTTTAGTTAATCATTAAATTCTCTTCGGGATACTGATGCCACTCAGAACCCGATTTCTTTATCAATGCAATCAACAAACTCAACATTCCAACTCGACCGATAAACATGGTTAAAATCAAAATAAGTTTTCCGGCAGTGCTCAAACCTGAGGTGACTCCCAAGCTTAAACCCACTGTACTATAGGCCGATACACTCTCAAATACCAGATGAATAAGCTTTACTGAAGGATCCGTAATAGAAAGCAAAACCACACTACTAAAAATAACAAGGACAGAAAGCAACATTACAGCAAATGCACGGGAGATAGACAATGCCGAAACCTCCCTTGAAAAAATGTCAACACGGCTCTTTCCCTTTACAATACTGAACACATTGAGCAATGCAATGGCAAGGGTACTGGTTTTGATGCCACCTCCGGTGGAACCCGGTGATGCTCCTACCCACATCAGGAACAGCAATAATAAGATAGAAGAAACAGAAAGTGAAGACATGTCGATTGTATTAAATCCAGCTGTCCTCGCGGTGACCGAGCAAAAAAAAGCTGAAACCAACTTTCCGGGTAGCGATTGCCCGCTGAAACCGGATGAGTTCTCGAACAGAAAGAAAAAAACAGTCCCTGAAACCAGCAAGATTGTAGTGGTGATCAATACGATGCGGGTATTCAGATTCAGTATACGGGGAAAATAGATTTGTCTTCGAAGATGAAATACAATCACAAAAAAACGGATCATCTTAACCTTCAGGTACCTCAATAGATTTAACACAATTGGAAAACCGATTCCACCTAAAATAATCAATCCCGAAATAACCAGATGAAAAGGGTAATTTGAACGATAGGCAGGTTCGTACAAATTTGCTCCTAAGGTTGAAAATCCTGCATTGCAAAATGCAGAAACAGAATGAAAAACAGAGAAAAAAAGTGTGTCGTTAAAGGATACGAACTGACTTTCATCCAACTGAATGAAAATTAAAACAGCCCCTACCAGTTCAATCAGTAAAGTTATAAGTATGATTTTCTTTAATACCGAGAACACTTCCGACAATCGCTCTGCATTCGTCATTTCCCTTACCAGCAACTGTTGTTCGTAGGACGAAGAGCCCCTGAAAAAAAAACTGAAATAACTTGCAAAAGTCATAATTCCCAGTCCGCCTGATTGAATTAATACCAGAAGTATTATCTGACCGAATAGAGTGAAACTGGTACCGGTATCCACCACTGTTAATCCGGTAACACAAACAGCACTGGTAGCTGTAAAGAGCGCATCTAAATAGCTTATCGATCCAGTGGTTGCATTAGGCAGTAAAAGTAAGAGGCTACCGGTCAGTACCAAAAACAAAAAACTAAATACAAATAATTGAGCGGGATTGATATGTGCTGTACGGATATTGATATTCAAAGCGGAGAATTCCCGTATAAACACTAGTAAAACCGAAACATACAAACCAGTGGGAAGCGAAAAAGGGAAGGGCTTAACACCATTTGAATCGCTTGTGATTGCAAGCACTATATTGATTAAAAACGATAGCAGGATTAAATCGAAGGGAAGAGTTGACCAGCTTGGTCTGGCTGAAGAACTTATGTAGCGTAGTATCAAAGCAATCACCCCCACAAAAGCAGTAACTGTGTACACAAAATGAAACACAGCTACTGTTCTGTTATCAAAATCAATTCCCTGTTCCATCAACAGCAATACAACCGCAAGAAAGCTTATCAGCACAGGGAGTCGTCGGAAGAAATGGTGAAGTGGTTGAGTATTCATTGTATCCGTGAATCAGTTCCGAAACAAAGATACTCTTTTTCAATTCAGCTAAGAAAGAAAAGATAAAAAATATTAGCGTGAAGTTTTTTCCACCTTTTCAGTTTCCGGCTCCATCAATACATTTTTATTCAATGATTGATTCTGTTCTTTCAATACTACTTTTTCAGTTTTTAGTTGTTTTTTATCGTGCGAACTGATAGAAAGAATGTATTCACCACTGCTCAGACCCTGAAAAACATACTGTCCTTCGGATGATTTGGAAGTTGCCTTTATTACCTGACGTGTATCAGATTGAATAAGCACTGCTTCTGCATTTTCTACAGGTTGATTGTATTCATCAGTAACAGTAGCAGTTAAAGTCAGCGTATTAGCTGCAGAACAAAACACATTAGCTCCGGCAAACAGCAAAGCGATAATTGTAAGTTTACTTGTTTTCATTGTAGTAATTTTTTTATGTTTGTATATTAGACGTATGAAGATGTACACCCGGATGTTACAACTAAAAAAAAATATATACTTTTGGTGTCTTAAAAGTTAATCTCCATGAATACTCTTATTCAAAAAATCGGTTTGGAACTGGAATCTCTCTCCGACGAACAGATACGTCAGCGTAGTCAACGTTTTTTCAAAGAAGAAATACAGCTACATGGTGTCAAATCGGCCATATTTACTTCTATTCAAAAGAAGTGGTTTAAAACTATAAAGCAGTTGCCTAAAGAAGAAATTTTGGAAATTTGTGAAGCATTGTGGCAGACTGGTTTGTTTGAAGAACAAATTATAGCCTGTAACTGGTCGGCCGCTGTCAGCAAGCAGTTTAAACCAACCGATTTCCCCCTTTTGCAAAGCTGGATTGAGAAATACATTACGAATTGGGCTACCTGTGATACCTTCTGCAATCATACGATGGGTGCATTTATCGAAATGTATCCTCAGCACATGCATTATTTGAAACACATGACCAAATCACCAAACCGATGGATGCGTCGTGCTTCGGCTGTATCGCTGATTGTACCTGCCAGAAAGGGACTTTTTCTGGCTGATATTCTCGACATTGCAGACTTATTACTTACCGATGCGGATGATATGGTTCAAAAAGGATATGGATGGATGCTTAAGGTCGCAGCTGATAAGCATCAACAGGTAATTCTGAATTTTGTGATTGCACGAAAGGAAAGTATGCCACGCACTGCCTTGCGGTATGCTATTGAAAAGATGCCGGCCGAAATGAAGGCTATAGCCATGGATAAATCGAAGAAATAACACAACTACTAGAATGAAAATAACCAAATTGATGTCCGGGACATCTCCACAGATAATTGAAAATACCACATCGGGTGAACAGCTGCTGGTAAGAGCTACACCATCTGTTACACTTGCGATTCACCGAATGAGTTCAGATGAATTTCGAACGCTGAAGTTAGTTTTTAGTGAGAATCTTTCGCCCTTTGGGAAAATGGTTATTGCCTCATCCCCGAAAGGGATTTGCTATGTCTCATTCGGTGAAAACGGAATTGAAGAGATGTATAAACGTTTCCCTTTTGCGCACTTCGAAATCAAAAACGACCCCATACATCAGGATGCACTGGTAGTTGTAAAAGAGTGGAATAATTCAGGATTCAGTTCAACAGATTCAGTGAATACGTCAGCTTTGATGCTTCTCAATGAAATCAAACAGCCACTTTCGTTGCACATCTATGGCACTGATTTTCAACAAGCGATTTGGCATCAACTCCTCCAGATACCTTTTGGTCAACAATCTACATACAGAAAAATTTCAGAAAATGCGCGACATCCAAAGGCATTTCGGGCTACCGGCACCGCCATTGGTCAAAATCCAATTGCCCTGTTTATCCCCTGCCACCGTGTAATCACTTCCTCTGGCAAACCGGGTGGTTACCGTTGGGGAAAAGAGCTAAAAGAAAAACTGCTAATGCTGGAAAAGAAAAAGAGCTGAAAGTAAGAGATGCCCCTCAAAATGTTTGACCAACTTTTTGAGGGGCATATAACTTCAAAAGGCAATTAACCTTTTATTTTTTAGGCTTGTACAGGTGCGATGAGTGTCCGTAAAACAACTCCGCGGCCTCCATTACCGTTTCCGATAAAGTCGGATGCGGGTGAATGGTCAGTGCTAAATCCTTAACAGTGGCTCCCATTTCTATGGCCAGCACCCCTTCTGCTATCATTTCACCAGCTCCGGGACCACATAAACCAACTCCAAGTATGCGTTCTGTTTCCGGATCCACAATAATTTTGGTCAAACCATCGCTGCGATCGAGGGTGGTAGCGCGACCACTTGCTGCCCAGGGGAACTTCACCACTTCATGACGTACTCCCTTTTCCTTTGCCTGGTTTTCGGTAATACCCGCCCATGCAATTTCAGGATCGGTAAACACAACAGCCGGAATGGCCAACGGCTCGAAGGCCACGCGCTTGCCGTTGATGGCGTCAACAGCAACGCGGGCTTCATGAGATGCCTTGTGGGCCAACATCGGTTCCCCAACGATATCACCAATGGCGTAGATGTTATCATCGTCGGTTTTCAGACTCTTGTTGGCAATGATCCAACCGCGCTCGTTGACACGCACCCGGGTGTTTTCCAATCCCAGCCCGTCGGTCTTCGGCTTACGGCCAATCGACATCAAAACATAATCGTATTCCTGTTCTTCTACTTTTCCTTCTTTATTTTCGATTTTCACCAGTAAACCATTTTTCGATTCACTGATGCCAACTACTTTCGACTGAAGCATAAACGTATCAAACGTTTCTTTCAAGCGCTTTTCGAGATGAGAAACCAAATCGCGGTCGGCACCGGGAAGAATGCGGTCCAGAAATTCAACGACAGAAACCTTCGATCCCAGCGCAGCATACACCGAACCGAGCTCCAGACCGATATACCCACCGCCCACAACGAGCAGCGATTTTGGTATGACAGGAAGATCCAGTGCAGTAGTTGAGTTCAACAGTCGCGGACTGTCAATCATCAACGATGGAATGGTGGCAATCACCGAACCAGTAGCCACAATGGCCTTATCGTACGAAATGGTTTCGGTCGAACCATCCGCTTTGGTAACCACCACCGATGTAGAGGATGCAAAAGCGGCAGTTCCCTGAACGTAGTTAATCTTACGTTGCTTCGACAACACTCCCAAACCTCCGGTTAGTTTATTCACCACCTTATTTTTAAAAGCACGAAGTTGGTCGATATCAATCGTAGGTTCGCCAAAATCGAGTCCCCAGTGTTTTGCTTCTTTGGTCTCATTGATGAGTTTTGCTACATGCAACAAGGCTTTCGAAGGAATACAACCTTTGTAGAGGCAAACTCCACCCGGATTTGTATTTTTATCAATCAGTGTTACTTCCATTCCCAGGTCAGCAGCATAAAATGCTGCTGCATATCCACCGGGTCCTCAACCAATTACTACTATTTTCATACGATATTACTTATTTTTTTAATGATCGTATGGAACTCACATGTCGGCATTACCATACCCTTTAATGTAATGTTGTCACATGTTCGTTTCATACATAATTTTTAAAATGTAAATCAAATCCATTA
>JANJXE010000262.1 GCA_024709185.1 Paludibacter sp. | reverse complement strand
GATTTGGCTTCAGCAGAATCATATATTCGTAGGCAGCTCCCGAAGGTGCTTTCCCATGATTCAATACGGCAGAAATAAATTTCCCCGACGTTTCAGCTTTGGTTTTATTGTGACGGGAGGTTTGAAGTTTTCCTTCTACCTTTACTTCCTGCTGCGAAGCAATGCGATAGTAGTTACCAAGTGGGTCGCTCAGTAATAAAGGCGCATCATTGAAAGTTGAAAAACTGTATCCATCAGCCGGTGCGAAAGTGCTGTTCACTGATATACGATCGTTTGTACTGAGTATAGCCTGTTGAAACAGGGTCGTTTCTACGGGATAACCTGCATTGCTCGTCTGGATACCGTTACCAATGCAAATAATCTTTTTCCCGAAAGCAAACACCGATTTACGGGCTCTGAAGTCGGGCGAGAAGTTGGTATTGTTTATATCGTTCATCTCGTGCAGCTTCATTCCAAAAGCTCCATAAACACCTGTGAGCGCCGATGCGCCTGCAAAACGCTCGGCCGAACGGGCCATGAGCGTACTGGTTACCGGACTTTCGAGCAGATTCAGGGGCAGTTGTATCGCTGTTGTTCCGGGTAATCTGTTCCAGTCCCAGCCATTCTCAGTATAGCGGCTTTCGGCACGAGACACGGGGTTGCCACCATTTAGAATCTCAACAGCTCCGTAGCTTTGATAACGGCCATAGCGGTTATCGTTGGTGTAAATTTCAGATCCCCACACATCGTTGTTATACCCTTTAATCGTAACCATTGCACTACCATTGCGATGAATACCCAGGGCAGCATGGTTCATTACGAAAAATCCCTGTGGTTCCTGTGTCGAAAGTAATCCGAGCTGTACGGCGCGGTTATACACCACTTCGGGCATAGCTCCCTGATGCGGATGTCGTCCCGAGATGCCAATCGTCCAGTCATTCGCATTGGTATAGCGTTTCATCGCAGTCAATGCCTTCGACAATTCAGCAAATGCAGCATCACTAACAGTAAAGCCGGATCCGGAGAGAGCTGTTAATAATCCGGTAAGTCCTTCAAAACCTCCGATTGCATAAGCTGGATAATGTCCGGCGTGATGAAATACCGATCCATCGGGCTTGAGGCCACCCATGTTTCCGGGGGTTGTCAACAACGATGAGCTGGTCCATTCCACAAGCGCATCAACCGCCCTGTAACGCTCGTTAAGCGTAGGAATAAGCATGGCAGAAATCAGTCGTTCCACCAAGAGTGTATTCCAGCAATCGACCACACCATCGCGTCCAATTGCAAGAGAAGAACGTGTTTCGGGCAATCCACTCCAAAACGAAAGTGCATCGGCAACCTGTTGTATCAATCCGGCCTGAGCCAACTGCTGTCGCATCATGAATGCAGATGCAAAAATCTGACGGGTTTCGTATCCGTAATGATGGTTGTTACCCATGGCACTTCCCCAGGCAAAACCCTGATGCAGGGCATATCTCCAAAGCTGCACATAATTTTCGGCCGATGTGGTTCCCGAGACATACAGTGCATCCTGTGCCAATCCCATCATCATGGTTCCCAGTTCGGCCAGTGAGTGATCGGCTGCGGTTTTATCGGGCTTAACCACCAGGGGCTTACCCACTAAAAATCCATTCACCTGGGTAATTCCGGATTGCTCAAACATAGTCTTTGCAGTAGTAACCAATGAGGTATTGGCTGATGAAGGCAGCAACGTAGTGAGGCCATCTTCCACCTTTTGCAAACTGGATAATTGGACAGAAGTAAGCGCCGGCAAAAGTGGTTTTGAATACGAAAGTGTACTCTCCCACTTCCAGAGTGAATTCCAGTGTGTAATGTAATTTTCTTCTGTATTTGCAGGTTGTTGAGCATCCGGGGCATTCTGGTAGTTTACATCCGACACAAATGAAAAACGGTCGATGTACAATCGGCCGGTCGCAACCGACTGAGGTGTTACCAGGTTCAACTTAAGTCCGGTACGAATCGTTTTCGTTCCCTGCATGTATTTACTTCCAATGCGGCAAATGCGCCATCCGGAGTAATTCAACCCAAAGTTAAAATAATACTGAAGCTGATTGTTGGCATCGCGGTACTCAACACGCAAAGGTTGTTGAAGTGGCGTTTCGTTATACACCCAGAAAATTACTCCATCCCGGAAGTTGTTGTGTGTTACGGTGTAATCGCAAATGAGGCGCGAAGGGGCTGTCCACACCCATTGCATGGATTGTACTCCTTCTTTGTAAGGTGCATTAACTAGTTGGATTACACTCCCGGCGTCGCCCACCCGAAACGGGTGGGACGAACCAGGTTCAAACCCATACTGCTGACTGTTTGCACTGGCCAACAGCATCATCAACAACACAAGTGTAAGAAGGAAACTTCTCATTGCAAAAACAAATTTAATTAGTAACAATCAGACGGATCGAATGCACCAGCGTATCGTTGTACAGGTAATTGTAGTTACTTGCCTTGAACTTCAGGGTGTATTCTCCGGGTTGGGTAAAGGTATGTGAATAACTATCCACACTATTAGCCATAGATTTAACACCGGTCACAGGCGATTCCTCCGTAATTCCGGAAGGAATAAGAACGGGCTTTGAAATTAGCCAGTCGTGGTTCAGTGGATTGTTCATGGCTGTACGATTCATCGTAATCTCAGCAGGAATTTTTGTCGACCAGTTGCCCGCCAGGAGCGTATCGCGGTAAGCAGTTGATCGGCTCATCATGTCGAACGGCGAAAAACCAAGTGTTGCAGCCAGATAGGTAGAGACCACAGTTCCATTGGTTATCATTTTATTGGCAATGTTCAGATTCGAAATCACCCAGGTTGGTTGCCAGTCAGCCATAAAATCAGGTTTATACCGAAAGGCTAATACAAGCTTTTTACCACTGTATTCATCCAGGGGAATGGTTGCAGTGCGGGTAACATTGGCAGCAGTCGGCAAGTTAGCCTGCTCTGAAATATTTTTCCAGTTATGCGTAGCTATGCTGGTCGAATCGGCAACAAAGTTATTCAGGGCCAATCCTTTAAAATCTTCAGAAACAAACACACTCAACGTATTTGCCACATGTGTACCCCAGGCAGCACGGGTTGAAAACGATAATTCGGGTCGTGTTTTAATAAAACGCGCGTACGAAAAAGAGATAAAATCGGGCTCGCCACTAAAGTTGAAGGTAAGCTTTGTACCTACTGGTGCCGTATAAATTGAATCGGTGAACACCACACCGGCCGAAGGTTCTACTTCAACCGTAAATTCGACCGGCTGTTTGAGTTCGCTTTCACAGGCCATCAATCCGATGCCCGCAACAGCAATTATCAAAAATTTATTGAGTCTCATACTTTATTGAATTTGGAATGCCTGTTACCAGCCAGGGTTATTGGATGTAATCAGTTTGTTTATCGACATTTCTGAATCAGGTATCGGGAAGTAATTATATGCATCCGATACATTGTAGTAGGCAGCTGCATACTTCATTGAATTATTCCAGCCATCCTGATTTACAAAGCTCTGCATGGTTTGCATTGATGTTGTAAAATCACCCCAGCGAATCAAATCCCAGCGTCGTATGGCTTCGAAACACA
This sequence comes from Paludibacter sp., assembly GCA_024709185.1. Classification (GTDB taxonomy): domain Bacteria; phylum Bacteroidota; class Bacteroidia; order Bacteroidales; family Paludibacteraceae; genus Paludibacter. The sequence goes on along the minus strand of JANJXE010000262.1, from coordinate 2,233 downwards.
ATTCCATAGCCCGTTCTTTCTTGATAGCATCGCGGAACTGATTTTTCGTTAATCCTCTGCCTTCGAGTGGAAGAATTCCGGCACGCTGACGAACAGCATCTACACATTCATAAGCCAGTGCCGATGGTTCAGGTGTCAACTCGTTGTCGGCTTCTGCAATCATCAACAATACATCGCTGTAGCGGAGTATCGGGAAGTTAATTGGCGTATAATTTTTATTTTTCGGACCGGCCACTTCGTGTTCACGACGGTATTTAGCTGCACATCGGGTCTTGTTCCGGTTACTCACAACCTCGGTTTCTTCGGTATAGGTGAATCCTGCGGGCTCAACATAAGATGGTCGTTTTTTACCATAGTAGAATTTCTTACCCAATACCTGACGTGCACCTGTGGAAGCAAAAACATATTCGTAATTGGTTAAACTCCAGTCTCCCCGGGCAGTATCACCTTCCGATTCGTACATTTCGTAAAGTTTCAGCGAACCATAGGCAAATTTATAACTGTAACCCGGATTCGAGAGTCCCATCAGGTTTTTGTATCCCTCAGTAGAAGAATAATCCTGAGAACTTCCAAATCCCAATGTATTTCCAAGACGACCGGCAGCTTGTTCCACTGTACTGCGGGTACCAGCCTCTTCAGCTTCCCAGATACTTTCACGTACTCCTGTGCTATTGTATTTATCTTCAGCTAAATCGAGAAACACACGCTGAAAAGGAGTTACCAGGCCATGAAGTGCACTCTCCTTTACTTCCAGTGCCCATCGCTTTGCTTCAGCAAAATACTGCTGACGATTGGGATCGGGAGCAGTTTTATCACGGAAATGCTCACCGGCCCGGAACAGGTAAATACGTGCAAGAATACCTTTGGCAGCCGATTGGGTCACTCTTCCTGTATAACCAATATCGGTCGATTTATACAAATAAGGAATCGTACTTTCGATCGTTGAAATAATCGTGTCATAAATAATCTGCTTGTCTACACGGGGTGCATCGAGTCCGTAAACACTTTGAGTTGAAGTAAGTCTCAAAGGCACATCGCCCCATCCCTGCACCAGGTTGAAATAATAAAACGAACGCAGAAAAAGCGCTTCTGCTCGTACCCTGTCTCGATACGCCTGAGGAATGCTTGTATTTTTATCGACATTTTCCAGTAAAATATTCGCACGATTAATACCTTCGTACAAAATTCTCCAGAATGTAGTGATGTAGGTATTGCTGCTATTGGCATTGGCACACAGAATACTACTGGCAGGCGACGAGCGCTGGTAAAAAGTGAGATCATCGCCTCCGGCATTGTACAATGGATAGTTGTTGCCGTAAAAATGTTCCTGCATAATAGGACTATACACACCGGTAAGGAAAGTTTCCAGCTCCGATTCGTTGTTGAAATAGGTTTCAGGAGTCAGTGTAAACGGTTCCTTCTCAAGCAATTGCTCACAGGAAGTGATAACCACCACACCTGCAACCAGCAAAGCCGGTTTCACCAATTTTCTAAAAATATTGAGGATTGTCATACTATCTTTGAATTAAAAATTAACATTGAGTCCAACATTCACCGAACGTGCACGCGGATAGGACGAGAAATCCAAACCGGGAGTCAAAGCTGTGTTCCGTACCGAAACTTCCGGGTCGTAGCCACTGTAGTTGGTCCAGGTAAAGAGATTCTGGCCGGATATATACACCCTTGCCTTTTGTAGTTTGAGTTTATTCAGCACTTTTTTATCGAAACTGTAACCCAACGAAAGCGTTTTAAGTCGCAGGTACGAACCATCTTCAATTAAACGAGTAGAGAACAGATTGTTAGAAGGAGAGGTACTGATAACAGGAATATCGCTTTCAGGATTTTCAGGGGTCCACCGATCAGCAAAGCTGGCAAACTGATTCAGGTCGCGACGACGGTTGTAGCCGGTTTCGAACATCAGCTTATTAGCATTCAACAAATTAGCACCATACGACCATTGGAAGAAGATGCTCAGGTCGAAGCCTGCGTATTCAAAATTGTTAGTGAAACCTCCAATGTGCTTTGGATCTCCTCGTCCAATAAATGTCTGGTCGTTCGAATCAATGATACCATCGTCATTCAGGTCGGCATATTTAGGATATCCGGGCTTAGTGTTATTTTCGGCGGTATAACGGGGTACACCTGGTTTCAGTGAATACACGGTACCATCGGTTACAAAATCGTCGTACTTGTAAGTTCCCTGATAGATATAACCATACATCATTCCTATAGG
>JANJXE010000230.1 GCA_024709185.1 Paludibacter sp. | reverse complement strand
AGTCCAACAAACACTGCCCACAGTGTAAAATCGCCCCGGAGGTATTTTTTTAATAGTGAGTTCATAAATTTCGTACGCATTGTTTAAACTGTGCGCCACGGTCTTCGTAGTTTTTAAATAAGTCGAAACTGGCACAACAGGGCGACAGCAACACGGTATCGCCTGCTTTTGCAAGTCGGTAGGCTTCTTTCACTGCATCGTCCATCGATTGCACATCGCTTATTTTCTGAATCTTATCGTCAAAAAAAGCATGTAAGGCAGTATTGTCAAGCCCCATAAAGATGAGCGCTCTCACTTTTTCTTTAACAAGCGCTTCAATCTCACTGTAGTCGTTACCCTTGTCGGTACCGCCCAAAATCAGAACCACCGGCGTTTTCATACTCTGAAGCGCATACCAGCAGGAGTTCACGTTTGTCGCCTTTGAATCATTAATATAGCTCACATTCTTTACGGTGGCCACATATTCAAGGCGGTGCTCCACCCCTTTAAAGTCGAGGAGCGACTGACGGATTTGCTCTTTCTTCACATGGAGTATCGTAGCTGCCAGACCTGCTGCCATCGAATTATAGGTATTGTGCATTCCTTTCAATGCTAGTTCGTTTTGTGGCATTGTAAAAAGGGTATTGAGGGTTTGTATTACTAACTGATTTTCTTCGACAAAAGCGTTGGTTTTTTCGGTGCGGTCGATGGCAAATGGATACAGTTGCGCACCAATTTTTCGTTTGGCCAGTTCGGCACTCACCACCGGATCGTTTTCCCAGTAGATAAAAGCATCGTCGGCCGTTTGATTTTGAGCTATCCTGAACTTGGCATCCACATAGTTCTCGAATTTATACTCGTAGCGGTCGAGATGGTCGGGTGTGATGTTCAGCAACACCGCAATATCGGCTTTGAACTCAAACATATGATCGAGTTGGAAACTGCTGAGCTCCACTACATAACAGTCGTGCGGGTCGATAGCCACCTGCAGCGCCAGACTGTTTCCGATATTTCCGGCCAACCCCACATCGAGTCCTGCATTTTTCAGAATGTGATAAATGAGCGAGGTAGTCGTGGTTTTGCCATTACTTCCGGTGATGCAAATCATTTTGGAGGAAGTGTAGCGGCCTGCAAATTCGATCTCCGAGATAATACGAATGCCCTTTTCGATTAACTTTTTTATCAACGGTGCTTTATCGGGAATTCCCGGACTCTTAATCACTTCAGCAGCATTCAGAATTAAGGACTCAGTATGTTGCTTTTCCTCCCAGGCAATTCCATGCTCATCGAGAAGCCTTTTGTACTCGGGCTTAATCACCGACAGATCGGACACGAACACATCGAATCCTTTCTGTTTAGCCAGCACTGCTGCCCCGGCTCCACTTTCTCCTCCGCCCAGTATCACTATCCTCTTCATGATTTATCGAATCTTCAGGGTGATGATGGTTAATACGCCGAGTATAAGCCCGATAATCCAGAAACGAATCACAATTTTCGATTCCGGAAGCGGAATCTTCGGGTTCTGAATCAAGGCCGGAATACTTCCATCTCCCGGCTTCTGAAAATGGTGGTGCAGAGGCGACATTTTGAAGATGCGCCTTCCTTCACCATATCTCTTCTTCGTATATTTAAAATAGGAAACCTGCAGCATCACTGAAAGATTTTCAACCAGGAACACACCGCACAGGATAGGAATGAGCAATTCTTTCCGGATAGCAATGGCAAACACCGCGATGATACCGCCGATTGTCAGACTACCCGTATCGCCCATAAAAATCTGAGCCGGATAGGAATTGTACCACAAAAAACCGATGGTTGCACCGATAAATGCACCTGCAAAGACCACCATCTCCCCTGTTCCGGGGATATACATTATATTGAGGTAACCTGCGTAATTGACGTTACCCGACACATAGGCCAAAATTCCAAGTATTACCCCGATGATGGCCGAAGAACCGGTTGCCAGCCCATCCAGACCATCTGTAATATTTGCTCCGTTTGATACCGCAGTCACGATAAAAATCACCACAAGCACAAACAGAATCCAACCGTAAATCTGCTGCTTATCGCCCAGCGATTTAAAAGCATCGGCATAATTCAGATTGTTATTTTTAAAAAATGGGATAGTCGACTGGGTTGATTTTACATCCACCTTGGCATAATGAACATCCTCCACGCGATTATTGTCGCCCTTAATCTCCTTGTTTTCACGTATTACCACATCCGGACTAAGATACAGGGTAAGTCCCACGATAAGTCCAAGTCCCACCTGCCCTACTATCTTCGATTTACCACTCAGACCTTCTTTATTTTTAAGAAACACCTTGATATAGTCATCGAGAAAGCCTATCATCCCCAGCCAAACAGTGGTTATAATCATCAGCAGGATGTAAATATTATTCAGATTGGCTACCAGCAATGTTGGGATCAGGATAGCGATGATGATGATCACTCCACCCATAGTGGGAGTACCCTTTTTGGCCATTTGCCCTTCGAGGCCGAGGTCGCGAATGGTTTCACCGATTTGCTTTTTTTGTAAAAAATCGATTATTCTACGTCCAAACAATGTCGAAAGCATCAGCGCCAGGATAAAAGCCAACCCTGTACGGAACGAGATGTAGTTGAACATACCGGCACCGGGCACATCAAAATAGCGGTCGAGATAGCTGAATAAATGGTAGAGCATATTCTTTCGTATTAAAATTTACACAAAACACTTTTTTACTTCTTCACGGTCGTCGAAATGAGACTTCACACCCTGAATAATCTGATAATCCTCGTGACCCTTGCCGGCCACCAGCACCACATCGCCGGGCTGAGCGAGCGCACAGGCCGTTTTAATAGCCTCGCGACGGTCAACAATCGTAATGCTTTTGCTTTTCTGTACCGGATCGAGCCCGGCCAGCATATCATTCAATATTTCCTGCGGATCTTCGAAGCGTGGATTATCGGAGGTAAACACCGCTTTCCAGCTGCCTTCCACAGCTTCGCGCGCCATGATGGGTCGTTTACCCTTGTCGCGGTTGCCTCCACATCCCACCACTGTAATCAGCCGGCCACTTCCCTGCAAAATCTGGTTAATGGTGGTAATTACATTCACCAGGGCATCCGGTGTATGGGCATAATCCACAATAGCCGTATATCCCAAAGGAGCACGCAATGTTTCAAAACGTCCGGAAACAGAGTTCAAACTACTCATAACCCGCAGTACTTCGAGCTCATCGGCCTCCAACAACATCGCAGCTCCGTATACAGCTGTCAGGTTGGCGGCATTAAACCGGCCGATAAACGACACATTCACTTCTTTATCGTTCATGTCGAGCAGCATACCTTCGAAGCCATGTTCCAGAATTCGGGTATGAAAATCAGCCATCGTCCGCAACGAATAGGTACATTTACGGGCCGTAGTATTCTGTAGCATCACCAGGCCGTTTTTATCATCCACGTTGGTTAATGCAAAAGCAGTGGCAGGTAGAGCGTCGAAAAATCCTTTTTTTGCTTTGAGGTAATTTTCGAAGGTAAGATGATAATCGAGGTGATCGCGGGTGAGGTTGGTAAAAATCCCTCCGTCGAATTCGAGTCCGGCAATACGTCCCTGTTCCACGGCATGCGAGCTTACTTCCATAAATGTATACGAACAGCCAGCCTCTACCATTTGCGACATCAGTCGGTTGATCGACAACGCATCGGGAGTAGTATGGGTGGCTTCAACAGCCAGAGTGTCAACATAATTAACAACCGTGGAAAGTAGTCCCGTTTTATGTCCCATAGCCCGGAAGAGTTCGTACAACAGCGTAGCAATGGTGGTCTTACCGTTCGTACCAGTAACCCCCACCAGGGTCAGTTTAGAGGATGGGAAATCGTACCAGGCCGATGCCAGATAACCCAATGCAATAGCGCTGTTGGTCACTTTAACATAGCACACTTCCGGATTGAGCTGTGAAGGTAATTGCTCACAAACCACCGCCACTGCACCTGCCTGAACGGCCGTTTCAATGTACTGATGACCATCGGTGGCAGTACCTGATGTAGCGACAAACAAGGCACCCGGAGTAATTTTCCGTGAGTCGAATTCTATCGACGTGATGAACACATTGGCACTACCGGTTACCTGTATTACCGGAAGTTCATAAATCAGCTGACTAAGTACTCGTTGTTCTGTCATATTCAGTCGGTGTTATTGCAGTTGAATTTCGATGACACCGCCTTCGCCCAGTGCGGTGCCCGGTTTACGACTCTGGGCGACTACTTTTCCGCGGCCCTTCATGCGCACTTCCATTCCCAGATTTCCCAGCAGATAGGCAGCATCGCGGGCTCCCATGCCGGTAACATCAGGAATAAGTCCTTTTGGCAGTTTAAATTCTTCCATTTGTACCTGGTCGATAGGCGTTTCACTGGGTTTGACCCAGTTACACTCCGAAACCGCAAGAGGCATTTCAAGTTGCGTAAGCACTTTACGTACCGCCAGGTTATTTCCTCCGCTGCTTACAGGCCAGTGTGGTTCTATGCGCAGGGTGTCGTTTTTAAGATCTTCAGGTGTGCGATTCGATTTAAGAATAGTAGTTCGTTCGGCCACTTCCTTAAATACAGCACCCGCCATTCTTCCACCCGACGGAATTCCCGAGGGAGCATTCAGCACAACGATGCAACTGTATTTGGGATTTTCGGCCGGAAAATAACCGGCAAACGAAACATTATACTTGGTTTGCCCGGCACGATATCCGGCTGCGCCCTGCGCAACCAGTGCCGTTCCAGTTTTTCCGGCCACTGTTACGATATTGGACTTTACATTACGGGCGGTAGCGTATTTTCCTTCCACCACTCCCCGCATGGCTTTCTGCACATCCTTCAGAGTCGAAGGTTTACATATCTGATTTACCATCACCTCAGGCTCAAAGGTTTTCACCGTCATACCATTCTTCCGTATTTCATGAACAAAGAGTGGCTTCACCATTTTTCCGTTGTTGGCAATAGCATTGAAAAAGGTAAGCGAATAAATGGGAGGAATTTTTGTTTCATACCCAATCGATATCCAGGGCAATGAGGTAGCATACCACAGGTCCTTATCCTTTTTGGGATGTTTAATCCAGGGCTTGGCCACCCCTTTCATCTGAATGGGAAGCGAATCGTTGAGCCTGTACGAATACAGTTTTTCAATGAATTTTGCAGGATTGTTGCCAAAGGTGCCCATCACCATTTGTGCGGTTCCCACATTCGACGAAGCCTGGATGATTTCCTCCACCGAAAGCCGCTGATAGCCTCCTCGGTGAGCATTGTGGTCGCGCATGATGCGGTTGGCGATAGGATAAATTCCGTGATGAATATCAAATTCGTCGGTTAGTGAATATTTCCCTTCGTCGAGCACAGCCATCAACGATGCAATTTTAAAGGTTGACCCCGGCTCTATCCGATCGCGCAACGCATGGTTGGTACTTTCGTAATATTCTCCGGTGTCGGGGTTACGATCGAGATTTACCATGGCGCGAATAGCTCCGGTTGCCACTTCCATCACTACAACCGTTCCCGATACGGCACCAATACCATCGATGGTATCCCGCAACGCCTTCTCGGCAATATCCTGTAACTCTACATCTATGGAAGAGATGACATCCATCCCGTCGACAGGCTGCACCTCCATGGTTTCGATATACTTGTTAGCCACTTTCTGCCGGGTGGAAACTCCATTCACACCCACCAGCACGTCGTTGAACGAAGCTTCCAGACCACTTCGTCCACCTTTAACCTCGTCGGCATAGACATCGCCGATTGTACGCGAAGCCAGTGATCCAAAGGGTTTTACACGGCGAACGTATTCACGCTCGATTAGACCACTCTTCATCCTTCCCAGCCGGAAAAGTGGCAATTTACGCAATTCCTTCAACTGCGAATAACTTATTCGTTTCGGATATATCAACAGATTGCCCGTTTGCCTGTCGTAGCCCTTGCGTAACAGCTGACGGTATTCATAGGGTGTACGATCGCCAAAGAAATCGGAAAGAGCCAGCGACAATGAATCGATGTTCGAATGAAACAACTCGCCATTTTCGAGCCGCAAGGCCGGTACCCTGGTATCCATGTATATATAATAAGTAGGAATGGAACTGGCCAGCAATCGACCATCAGCAGCATAGATATTGCCCCTTTTGGGTTTTACAATGATATCGGTGATTTTCTGCTTTTCAGCGAGCTTCATCCATTCTTCACCTTCTACAAACTGAATCTGTACCATTTTCCAAACCACCAGCACAAAACAAAAGGCGATCAGCAGGTAGATGATACCAAAGCGAACTACTATTTCTCTTCTTTTATCAGTCATGGCTTGCTGTTTCTATCACAATGGGCGATTGCTGCCCTGGTTTGAGTTGCATGTTTTTGTTATGCAGGAGCTCTTCGATACTCGACTGTCGGGTAATTTCGGCCAGTTCGGCCGAGATGGTCAGCGATTCGTACCGTGCATCCTGAATGTCCTTTTTCAATGCGCTGATGCGCGTCATCATCTTTTCACTTTCGTAGCGGTTGTTGATATACACCACTGCGAGAAATACTACCAGGGCAATCAGCAAATACTGACGACGAAAAAAGCGTTTTGTCAGGATGTTGCCGTTGAGAATGTCGCGCGGACTGCTCGATACGATATCCTGAAAATCCTCATTTTGCTTTATTCTCTCTATCAGTCGTTTCATTACCGTTGACTTACACCTTTTTTAATTCCGTACTCTTTATTATGCCGGTCTTCTCTTCATTCCGGCTATTCGTAGTTTTGCACTCCGCGATCGTGGATTAGCGGCAACTTCCTCATCCGACGCCACCATGACTCTGGTATTGATCGCAACCAATGGCGCAAGTACATTTCCGTAAAAATCTTTCTCCTGCTTACCCTCAAAATTACCCGTTTTAATAAAATTCTTAACCAGGCGGTCTTCCAGCGAATGATAGGTAAGCACAACGAGTCGCCCATCTTTCTTCAGCAAATCAACACTTTGCAGAAGCATTTCGCGCAGCGCTGCCATCTCATCATTCACTTCAATGCGCAGGGCCTGAAAAACGCGCGACAGGTCTTTTTTTTCTTTTTCACGGGAGAAAAATGGTTTCATCAATTCTGAAAATTCGGCGATCAGACGGATTTCACCCGCTTCACGACGTTTCAAAACTGCTTGCGCCAGTTTACGCGAATTGTGCAGCTCACCGTAGAGGTAAAACACATCTGCCAGCTGTTCAGCAGTATAGGTATTCAGGATTGATGCAGCAGTACGTTTCGATTGCTGGTTCATGCGCATATCCAGTTCGCCATCGAAACGAAAGGAGAACCCACGATCGGCTTCATCAAAATGATGAAACGACACACCGAGGTCGGCTAAAATGCCATCGACCTTGCCAATACCGTAGTAATCCATAAAATTCTGCAGGTAACGGAAGTTTCCGTTCACAAAGGTGAAACGCGTGTCATCCAGCCGGTTACGGAAAGCATCCGTATCCTGATCGAAACCAAACAAGCGCCCATCTCGACCCAGCCGCTCGAGGATGGCTTTCGAATGTCCACCACCTCCAAAGGTACAATCGACATACACCCCATCGGGTTTAATAGCCAACCCTTCGATGCACTCCGACAACAAAGCCGGGGTATGGTACACTCGTTCTTCCATCGTTTATTTCCTCATCATTTTTTCTTTCAGACGATCGGCCAGCTGCTGACGCGGAACACCTGCCTTTTCATAATTAGGCTTTCCCCACAAAACAAAGCGATCGATCATGCCCACAAACAGCATTTCGGTGCTTTCCACACCAATCTCCTGCAGGTGCCTCCGTGAAATGAGCACACGCCCCTGACTGTCGATATCCACCCATTCGGCTTCCGAAACGTAGTGCATAAGCATGAGCTGATCTTCCGGATTCCACTCGTCGAGTGCCGACTTAAGCTCTTCCACTTTGGCGTTCCACACCGGCACAGGATACATCACCAGGCAGTCGTTGTCGGTATCGCGACGCATCACCAACCTGTCGCGATCGGTTTCAGGCAATAGCTTACGATATGCCGAAGGAATGAAAACTCTTCCCTTGATATCAGCTTTTACCTCGTATTTTCCTATGAATGTGGACATAATTTTTGAACCTGTTTTTCCAAGTGTAAAAGTATAAAAAGATTTTCTAATTCCCCACAATTCCCCACTAAAATATTTTTCAACAGATATAAAGGTGATTCCGACAACTTTTTAACGGATTATCAACAGGAAATCTGAGTTTAATATTAAATTATATTATATTGTTTATCAATTGATTAAGATTCTATTTTTACAAAATGACTGTATTTTACATCAAAGTGGGGGAAAATTTCAGTGTTGATAACTTTTAAACCGATTACACCCTAACCGTTCCAGTTTCAACATTGATGTTGATACGGGTTTTTTTATTATTTTTGCGGACTGAAACAGCAACAAATACACACTCATGAAGTCACATTCCATTATCAAAATAGATATCGACCAGGTCGTAAAACAACGCGCAAAAAACAAAAAAGTGCCTAAATTTCTGGTTAATTACCTGAAAAAAATCGTGCATCAGGAAGAGATCAATCAGTTTTTTGTAGATCATCCCACGGCTAAGAACCTGGAATTTATTGAAGAAGGATTGAAATTCATGGGAATTAAAACTCAGATTTTCGGTCGCGAGAACCTCCCCCCGAAAGATGGAAGGTATATTTTTGCCAGCAATCATCCACTGGGAGGCCTCGATGGGATGGCCACCGGTTATTTAATCGGTCGTGAGTATGATGGCAAGGTTCGGTTTTTCTCCAACGACCTGCTTACGAACCTCGAACCGCTGAAGGAAATGTTTATCCCGGTCAATAAGCTGGGCTCCCAATCGAAACTTCACGCCCAAATGATGGACGATTTGTACAATTCCGACAACCACCTGGTGACCTATCCTGCAGGTATGTGTTCGCGTAAAATCAACGGGCAAATAGTGGATCCTGAATGGAAAAAGAATTTTATCGCGAAAGCTGTACAATACAAACGTGATGTCGTGCCCATTTATTTTGAAGGCCGCAATTCCAACTTTTTTTACAATCTGGCACGTATTCGCAAGTTCCTGGGAATAAAATTTAATATTGAAATGATGTATTTGTCGGATGAAATGTTCAAGCAACGTGGCAGTACGTTCACCATTAAAATCGGCAAGGCGATACCCTGGCAAACGTTTGACAAAAGTAAAACCCAGGCCGAATGGGCAGCCTGGGTAAAAGACATTGTGTATGCGATGAAGTGAGTTGAGTTACAACTCCAGCAACCCGCCGGGCAATTCCATGGTAATAATTCGCTTGTCGTGGTCCACTTTCACGATATAGTCGGGACTGGCAGGAATCAGGAATTCGTCGTCTTCCTGCATCACCACAAACAGCACATTTTCGGTCGTTTCATCCACTTCGGTGATGGTTCCTGTCCATCCCGAAGCGACATCGACCAGTGTAAAACCCTGAAAATACTGCACTTCCATCTCATCATCCTCCATTTGACTAAGGTATTCGTCGGAAACATAAACAGTTGATCCACATATCGCTCGTGCCTTTTCTTCCGAATCGATACTCTTCAATTGCAAAAGAGCCGACGACGACGAACGAATACGGTAATTCTGAACCTTGAAAGGCACCATGATGCCATCAATTTCCAATATGAAAAAAGGAATTTTTTCGCGGTCGAACACATCCGAGCTAAACTCGAACGTCATTTCGCCATGTATCCCGTGTGGCTTCATTAATTGCCCAACCGGCACAAGCTTTTCCTTTACTATCATAACAATTTTTCAATCGACTGAACGGTATCTTCCGGCTTTGTACGAGGATTGAAACGTTCTACGGGCTTGCCGTCACGATCAATCAGAAATTTTGCAAAATTCCACTCGATGTCAGACTTACTTCCTGTGCCGGGTAATTTCTTTTTCAAATACTGATACAGGGCGTGTGTACCATCGCCATTCACCTCAATTTTTGAAAACATCGGAAAGGTAACTCCGTAATTCACTGTGCAAAACTCCAGGATCTCGGCTTCGGTACCGGGCTCCTGCCCCATAAACTGATTGCAGGGGAAGCCCAGAATAACAAAACCTTTGTCCTTGTATTTTTTGTACAAGATTTCAAGACCTTCGTATTGCTTGGTAAGCCCGCATTTACTGGCCACATTCACAATCATCACCACTTTACCTTTGTATTGATCAAGCGACACCGGATTTCCGTTAATATCATTTACTTTAAAAGCATAAATCCCCTGAGCATGCAACGTTCCGGTCACAAAAAGACTCATAACGACGACTAAAAAAAAGTGTTTCATAAAAATGGTTTTTAAAATGTTTACAGGAATTAGGGTCAATGATAAGGCCGACACTTCTCAGGCATTAATTAACTGACCGAACCCCTTTTTATGTTTGTTAAGAATGAAATTAAATTACAGCTTTATCAACGGCAAAGATAAGCAGATTGTTCAGAAATCAATACTTTTACTGCGGCATTTTTAAACTCAAAATTAGATTACACATGAAAAAAGTTAGTTTACTGATAGCACTAATCCTGTTAAGCACTTTACACATGGTGGCACAGGAAAAACAGATTTCATTTGATGCAGCCGGAAGAGTGCGATCAATAGATGCTACGATAGCGGAGAAAATAGCATATTTCACTGAATACAAAGACTTTATAGAGGCTTATCTTTATCAAAGCACCGACAGCACATTTACGTTGGAGATTGTAACCGGCAGCGGGAATGATGTGTATCGCACCCGGAAAGTGCTTACGCAGACAGAAGTCGATGTAATGCGAAAAGACATTGAAGCAAAACTGCTGGCAAATTCTCCCAAATCGCTACTTAATCAGG
>JANJXE010000201.1 GCA_024709185.1 Paludibacter sp. | reverse complement strand
TTGAACTTTTCAAAACTGTTCTGCCTGATTTATCGCGGAACTCTGTGCCGGGTTTTCCATCTGCATCCAGTGTGGTTGTTTTATACAACGACGCTTCAGGGTAATATGAATTTATTACAAGCTGTCCCTGGCTGTTTACATAAAAGTAGAATTAATTACAATTTTTGAAGATTTCAAGTTCATTGCAAACATTTTTACTAATCCAATAGTTTTTTCCATTGACTTTGACTTTTTGACACATCGATTTTAAAAAATTTACTATCTTTTTAAAGTAAATCAAAAACTCATTAGAAACCTTGAATTCTTCCCACTCTTCCTGAAGCTTTATATACTTAGGGTAATATGACAGATTTGTACGCTTATACATAATATCAGCGTCATCTGCATAGCCTCTATAAAGTGCAATATCAATATAAGGTCCACCATATCTTTGCTTTACAAAATAGGCTTCTTCGTGTGTGAAAAACTCATTACGCTCAACGTAAAGCCCATATAGTGAAAACTGCTTGGAAATTGCAAAAAAGCCAACTGTCTCATTATCAATAATCTCTATAAATTCATCACTTTCTCTTACAATTTCATAATTTTCATTGGGATATTTTTTGTCGGGTACCAGATAAATATCTTGTTCCTTGAAAAATTCAAAGAGCAATCTTCTTTCCATGTTATTAATGTAAAAATTAATCTCTGCCATTTCAATTACCTACTCTATGTGTTTCATTTGGAATATTCAATCGGTTATACTCAGACTCTCTTTTCTTATTTCTAGTACTTTCAGGTCTTCTTTCAGCTTCGTAAACTCTTGTTGCTTTACCCGTTTTAGAGTCAACAACCTGTACATCTGGTCTCCTGTTCGAATCATGGCCTTGAATCTTTTTTTCTGTTACTACTCTCATACCAGGATTTTCATTTTTAGCTTTTTTAGCTAATTCATAAACTTTTGCCTGATGGTCTGGCTTTCCCTTAGAACCATAAGGCTAAAGTATAGTCATAGTCGAATCATTGACTGCTAAGTTTTCAATTTCATCTATTTGAAAAATCTGATTCTTTATAATTGTAATGCTTTTTGTTATTGAAACTAACATAATCCACACTCAAACAACTCCTTAAATCTCCATCGATTATGTTAGTGCCAAAGAATGTAAAATGCTTTAAGTTTTTTAAATCACTTATCCAATTAATATTTTCAATGTCACCACAGTTTGTTAGTATAAGTTTTGATAACTTGCTACAACTTTTCAGTGCCGTGTAATCGGTTAAATTTCTAGCATTTTCAATTATTATTGTTTTAATGTTTTCAGCAAAATTTGATAACCCTTTAAGACTTTTCAGATTCCGGCAATAGTAACATTCAAATTCTTCTAATGATATTGATTCTAAACCATTCAAATCCTCAATATTTGTTTGACTTAAATGAAATTTCTGAATGACTTTTGGAAGCTTAAGAGATCCAAGTGATTTTGATTTTGGGTTGAATTTCCAAATATTCAGTTCTTTTAATCTGTCATTTTTATTGAAATTCGGAAAATCATCAAACCAATCACAAGTTAGAGACTCTAATAATTTGAAATGTGAAAAATCAATTTTTTGCTCCTTACTATTTATTGACAATATAGCCTTTTTTAGACCATTTAGTTCAATAATTGGACTATAATTAACACTCAAATCATTAATATTTATCTTCTCAATAAATGAAATATCTTTCAAAAATTCAATATTATCAATTTTCTTAGAAAGAAATTTACTTAAATAAATTGAAAGTATTTTATTCTCAATTATATAATTTATCTCACTTTGTAAATTTTCGCCTGTAATAATTAGAGCTCCAATCTGTCCATTTTCTTCAGTGAAATTTAAACCGTCAACATTTATCATATTAAATATTTATTCTCCATCTTGTGTTCTATATTTATCACCAGGCGATTTTCTTTGATTGTAATTACCTGTATTTTTTGATCCTCCATCATTTTCTATCCTTTTAGATTCATCTTTGAATGCTTCTCTGTCATTTTTAGCTTCTTTCCATTCCTTTGATTTAACGAGGTTATCATGCTTTTTAGATTGTTCTTTTGCTGATTGTTCCATTCTGCTTTTAGGCCCTTTACCATGATATTTCATGTTGCCTTTTTCAAAAGTGATAGTATATGAACCAACCTTTTTAGCATCATTTGCCCCATCAACCACATCAAGCATTTTCGCTCCGGCTTTTATTTCCTTGTTGCTTACCGGCGAGAGAATGTCGAAAACAGCCAAGCCTTTATCCAACATAGATGAGTTTGGGTCAAGCAGTGTTTTGCCTGCAACAACTAAATCATAAACATCACCTAAATCGAGTTTTCCTTTTGCAACAGACTTGACAACCGTTTTAATAACCATTTTGGCTAGCCTGGGAGCTCTCCCATCCGGATCCACAAACTTCACCGGATTATTTCCACACCACGCATACGGGCTAATATCGTAATACTTTTCTGCCAGCGGATCCATGGTAGTAGTTCGCATAATCGCCGGATAATACCACCTTGCCTGGGAGTCGTACTCGTCGAGACCATGCATTTCAACGAATTCTTTACCGTTGTATTTGCGATTTTGACCTATGGGAGAATATGTATCATTATTTTTCCAGGGCAGC